>JAUVQW010000062.1 GCA_030597945.1 Actinomycetes bacterium | reverse complement strand
GATTCCGGCAAACAAAGCGATCTTTCCTTTATTTTTTTCAAGACTTAGAAGGGCGATCGCTCCCACTTGTGCCATTGCTTCCACTATCAAAACACCGGGCATGATCGGGTAATCAGGAAAATGACCTTTAAAATACCATTCATCGGCCCTAACATGTTTTATAGCTGTCGCCTTTTTACCTTCCTCAAGTGACAGCACTTCATCAACAAAGAGAAATGGTTCTCTATGGGGAATGATATCTTTAATTATTAAAGAATCCATGATTAACCTTTTACTCAATAATATTGTATATGACTTAAGATTTTATCATAGAATATGTAAAATGATGTGAATAAGAGATGTGGAAAAGTGTTTTTTTATCTTTACTGAGCGGTAGAAATATTTGCTCTTGGAGCCTGGTTAAAATTGATAAATTGTAGATTTGTCTCGGATTTTGTACGATGAATATCAGCTCCCAGAAACGAAAGTTTTTCTACAATCGAATCATATCCGCGATCGATGTGAAATACGTCTGAGATCTCGGTACTTCCTTCGGACGCCAGTCCGGCTATTATTAGAGCAGCGCCGCCGCGAAGATCGGGGGCCTTTACTTTGGCGCCGACCAGACTTCGCGATCCGTGGACGATGGCATGATGAGATTCAATGTCGATCTTACCCCCAAGTGAGCGAAGTTCATTTACATATACGAACCTGCTTTCGAAGACGTTTTCCGTTATGACACTGGTGCCTTTAGCAAGGGAGAGCAGCGCCATAAAAGGAGCTTGTAGGTCGGTTGGAAATCCAGCATAAGGTAGTGTTGAAACATTTGTCGATAATATCTTCCCATTGCTTTTTACTTCGATGCCGTCTGGATAGCAATTGATTTCGATGCCGATCTGTCTTAACTTACTGACAACTATCTTAAGGTGGTCACTGCAAGCACCTTTTAAAAAGATCTCGCCATCAGTAATCGCTCCGGCCACCATATATGTGCCTGTCTCTATCCTGTCAGGCATAACGGTATAATCAACGCCATGCAACTCGGTTACGCCGTCTATAGAAATCGTCTCAGTTCCCGCACCGCTGACCTTCGCACCCATCTCAATTAGGCATTTGGCTAGATCGACGATCTCGGGTTCTTTTGCAGCATTTCTTATCCATGTCTTTCCTTTTGCAAGGACGGCAGCCATCATCAGATTCTCCGTCGCCCCAACGCTTGGAAATGCCAAATGGATATCTGCTCCCCTTAGTCTATCAGCCTTTGCTTCGATGTATCCGTGCCTTACATTGATCTCAGCACCCATGAGCTCGAGGCCGCGTATATGAAGATCAATTTTACGAGATCCGATATTACAGCCTCCGGGCATTGCAAATTGAGCTTCGCCCAATCGTGCAAGTAGCGGTCCCAGTGCTATTACTGATGCTCTCATTTGATTAACTAGATGATAGGGGGCTTTACTCTTTAAAGTCTTGGTAGAGGTAATATGGATATCTCCGCCACCAACTGTTTCAACCTCTACTCCCAATTCACGTAGAACGTTGATCATTATTCTGACATCGGCAATATCGGGGACGTTTCTAAGAATTACCGGTTTATCTGTAAGAATTGCCGCAGCCATAATCTTTAATGCCGAATTTTTTGCGCCGCTTACCTTAATATCGCCAAGTAATCGCTGTCCGCCTTTTACTACTATTTTGCTCATCCGACTCTGCTTTCTTCTTTGTTCAACATTTACTTAAATTCATGTCCGCTACGACAAGCGATTTTTAATTAATTTTCTGATATTATCTTTTCCCCAAAAAGAATATCAGAGAAACGTGGACATTCATAGAAGAATTCCGTATGCTAGCTAGGATTATACACGGTTAGAAGTAAGAGCGAGCGCTACCAAGAAATGAAGCTAGGATTTATCTTTAGTTTTCCCGGCAACACGAAGTTTGTTTTCAATGTGTTCCAATTTTATCGTCGCCTCGAAGAATTCTTCATGCTGATGATCAAGGGACGCGATCTTCTCTTCGATTTCTTTCTTCTCGATTTTCAACTTTTCAGTATCTATTTTAGATGATATTTCCGCATCGTCAGCTAAGACGATGGCTTTATCTTCATTGACTTCCAAGTACCCACCAGTTATGGCCACATAATCCCATTCACCGTTATAACGCAACCGAACTTCCCCGGTCTTAAGAGTTGTGACCAGCGGAGAATGAAGAGGAAGAATACCCAGTTCTCCATCGCTTCCCGGAGCTATCAACATCTCGACTTCACCTTGATAGACAGGTTTTTCCGGAGTTATTATCTCACATGTAAGACTCTTATCAGCCATATTATCTACCGATCACCTAAGATTCTTCCTTGCCGCCTAGTTCTTTGTTCTTCTCTAATACTTCTTCGATGGTACCTGCCATATAAAAAGCCTGTTCATGGACATCATCATATTTTCCTTCTACAATCTGCTTAAATCCTTCGATCGTATCCTGAAGAGTTACGTAGACTCCGGAGATACCGGTAAACTGTTCCGCCACAAAGAACGGTTGGGATAGAAATTTCTGTATCTTTCTTGCCCTTTGAACGATTAATTTGTCTTCTTCTGAAAGCTCATCCATTCCCAGAATGGCAATGATGTCCTGAAGGTCTTTATATTTTTGTAATATCTCTTGAACGCTCGTCGCTACATCGTAGTGTTCTTCACCAAGGTATTGTGGATCAAGAACTCTCGAAGTTGAATCTAGCGGATCTACTGCCGGATAGATTCCAAGCTCGGCAATCTGCCTTGAAAGAACCGTTTTTGCGTCTAGATGAGTAAAGGCGGTCGCTGGAGCTGGGTCGGTAAGGTCGTCAGCGGGTACGTAGATCGCTTGTACCGAAGTAATCGATCCTCTCTTGGTAGAGGTGATCCTCTCCTGTAATTCACCCATCTCTGTTCCCAAAGTCGGCTGGTACCCTACAGCCGAAGGCATACGTCCAAGCAGCGCCGATACTTCAGAACCGGCTTGGGTGAACCTAAATATATTGTCGATAAATAGAAGTGTATCTTGACCTTGATCTCTAAAATATTCTGCTACCGTTAGGCCGGCAAGCCCGACTCTAAGCCTTGCTCCTGGAGGTTCGTTCATCTGTCCATAAACCAAACACGTTTTTTCTAAAACGCCGGATTCCTTCATCTCAAGCCAAAGGTCATTTCCTTCCCTTGTCCTCTCACCTACACCAGTAAATACCGAATATCCGCCGTGTTTTGTGGCGATGTTATGTATGAGCTCCATGATGATAACCGTTTTTCCTACTCCGGCACCGCCAAAAAGGCCGGTCTTTCCACCTTTTACATACGGGGCGAGAAGATCGATGACTTTGATACCGGTCTCAAAGATTTCAGTCGTCGGCTCGAGAGACTCAAAATCGGGAGCTTCTCTGTGGATCGGATACCTCTCTTTTGTTTTGACCGCGCCTCCATTATCAACAGGTTCACCCAGTACGTTAAATATTCTGCCAAGTGTCTCTTCACCAACAGGCATACTTATCGGTGCCCCAGTATCAATGACTTCGGCACCACGAACTAGACCGTCGGTAGAGGACATCCCCACTGCTCTTACCCGATTATTCGGTAGATGCTGTTGTACTTCGGCAACAAGCTCGATTTTACCGGCTTCCGTTTCCGTGGAAATCTTTAAAGCATTATATATCTCCGGCAATTGCTCCGGCGGGAATTCGGCGTCGATGACCGGTCCGATGACCTGGACTACCGTCCCAGAATTTTGCGTCCCCATTATCTTTTCCTCCTAATTTTAATCATCCTTAAAAAACTGTTTATCAAGATACATTTTCCTTCCATTTAGTCAGCTAGTGCCTCAGCGCCACCGACGATCTCAGATATCTCCTGAGTTATTAGCGCCTGCCTGGCGCGATTTAATGACCTTGTAAGATGGCCTATCATCTCAGTCGCATTATCGGTCGCCGATTTCATTGCGGTTCGTCTGGAGCCATGTTCGCTAGCAGCAGACTCCATAAGAGACCGATATATTAGTGCCTCTATATATGTAGGCAATAACTTATCGAGCACAGCATCATCGCTTGGCTCAAAAATATAGTTGGCACTAAGTTCATCCACTTCTCCTTTTACAGACTCTTTCTTAATAGGAAGCAAAACGTGCTCAACAACCGTCTGCTCCATTGCCGACTTGAAGCGATTAAAGACGAGAACGATTTTATCCACACTCTTTTCCGTATATCTGGTAATAAGGTCAGCAGCGATCTCCTTAGCATCTTGAAACGTAGGTTTATCGCTTATCTCCCTTTTCTCACCTATAAACTCGTTTCCGGTATATTTGAAATAATTAATGCCTTTCCGGCCAACACCAAAGACTGAGACCCTCTTACCATCTGCGGATTCACTCTTTATTAATTTCTCTGCTCTCCTAATAACATTTGTATTAAAAGCTCCGCAAAGACCTCGATCGGATGAAAGCGGGATGACAACCGTGTGCTCAATTTTCTCTCTTACTTCTAAAAGTGGGTGTTGTCCAACGCTTACTCTCTCGCCAACATTTTCCAAAACTTCCATCATCGTAAGAGCATAGGGACGAGCAGCCTCTATCCGGTCCTGAGCTCGTTTGATCTTTGCAGCAGCGACCATCTCCATCGTCTTTGTTATCTGCTTAGTATTATCAACGCTTCTAATGCGCCGCCTAAGATCTATAAGAGCCATTACTTGTTCCTTCTAATTAAGTGCCGTGCCTTACATTATTCGACAAAAGATTTCTTAAATTCTTCGACTGAATCGACTATCTGTTTCTCCGTTTCCTCGGAGATCTTCTTCTCTTCATTTATAGATTTTAAGATGTTTGGATGAGTACTCTCGACATACTGTAAGAACTCGAATTCAAAATCCTTTACTTTATCTATCTCGATATCATCCATAAAGCCGTTTGTGACAACGAAGATAATTATTACTTGCTTATCGACTTGAAGTGGCTCATATTGTTTCTGTTTTAGGATTTCAACGACTCTTTCACCCTTATTTAAAGTCGCTTGAGTCGTTTTATCCAGTTCCGATCCAAATTGGGCAAATGCCTCAAGCTCGCGAAATTGGGCAAGATCGAGTCTTAACCTACCAGCGACTTGTTTCATCGCTTTGATCTGAGCGTTACCACCAACACGTGAGACAGATATCCCTACATTGATAGCAGGTCTTACTCCGGCATAAAATAAGTCTCCTTCGAGAAAGATCTGACCGTCGGTAATGGAGATCACGTTAGTGGGAATATAAGCTGATACGTCACCGGCTTGAGTCTCTACAACTGGTAGAGCTGTAAGAGATCCACCGCCATTCTTATCGTTTAACCTAGCGGCACGCTCCAAAAGCCTTGAATGAAGATAAAAGACATCTCCCGGAAAAGCTTCTCTTCCCGGCGGCCTTCTTAAAAGTAGCGACATCTGCCTATAAGCGGTCGCATGCTTAGATAGGTCATCATATATACAAAGTGCATGACGGCCATTATATAAAAAATGCTCTCCCATGGCACAACCTGCGTAAGGTGCTAGAAATTGAAGAGGAGCAGCCGCACTAGCGGAAGCGTTGACTACTATCGTGTAATCCATCGCCCCATGTTCTTCCAAAGTCTGTACTACTTGAGCGACAGTAGAGGCTTTTTGACCGATAGCTACATAAATGCAGATTACGTCTCCACCCTTTTGATTGATTATTGTATCAAGAGCGATGGCCGTCTTTCCGGTTTGCCTGTCACCGATAATGAGCTCTCGTTGACCCCTACCGATCGGGATCATCGAGTCCACCGCTTTTAAGCCGGTTTGCAGCGGCTGATTTACCGGTTGTCGTTCAACGACACCTGGAGCATTCCACTCAACAGGGCGAGATTCCTTTGAATTAATGGGGCTTTTCCCATCTATCGGCTCTCCCAGAGCATTTACTACCCGACCAATCAATTCGTCACCGACAGGTACCTGGACTATTTTTCCAGTCCCTTTTACGGGGTCACCCTCTTTGACTAGTGATGTCTCTCCGAGTAAAACGACTCCGATCTCGTCCTCTTCCAGATTTAAAGCCATCCCATAGAGATCATTTGGAAAAGATAAAAGTTCTCCGGCCATCGCGCTTTTAAGACCGCTGACCCTTGCAATTCCATCGCCAAGTTCTATAATATTTCCCTCTTCGACGATCTCGATCTCTGATTTAAATTCTTCTATCTGCTTTTTTAATATGCTGTCAACGAGCGCAGCATCAATTTTTGAATTCACCTAAACGCCACCTTCAGCCCTTCCGCTAACCATCTTGCTTTTCAAATTATTTAACTGATTAAACAAACTACCATCGTAGAGTTTGCCTTCAAGGCGAACAATCGCGCCCCCAATAATTGACTCGTCGATGATATTTCTGAGCTTTACTTCTTTTCCGCTAATCTCTGATAGTCTTTTTTCAAGCTTTGACTGCATCTTTTTATCTAATTCAATGGCCGTAATAACTTCAGCGATCACTTTTTTCTGTTCTTGTTGAATCTTACTGATCAGTTCATCAAGGATATGGTTTAATATTTTATCCTCGCCTTGTCCTACCAATAAAAGTAAAAAATTAAGAGCAACGTTAGATACTTTATCTTCAAATATCTCTGTAGCGACGGCGTACTTCTTCACTAGTTCAATATTTGAATCTACTAATGAGTCTCTTAGTTTAAGATTTTTGTTTATCGTATCAGCAATAACCTTAAAATCTTGATCAATTTCCTCAATATTGTTTT
>JAUVQW010000065.1 GCA_030597945.1 Actinomycetes bacterium | reverse complement strand
TTCTTTTTTTAATACTAGGCATCTGGGTATTCATCGGTGTTGTAGCAATAGCTCTTTTATCATTCGATGGTGACTCAGGTATCTCCCCTCTTAATGTGACAAATACCACTTTTACAAAAAGACCTGCACCAGACTTTGAATTGGAGTTTTTCTCTGGAGAAAAAGTAAAGTTAAGTGATCTTAAAGGTGAAAAAGGAGCTGTGATTAATTTTTGGGCATCTTGGTGCGGTCCGTGTAGGACTGAGGGCGGCACCTTAGCTAAGATCGGAAAAGAGTATGATGGCAAAGTCCGATTTATCGGTGTGGCTGTTAATGACCAGGAGAATAATGCCAAGGATTTTTTAAATGAGTTTGGCATTACTTATGATAATGGTATGGACACCAGCAATATCGCCGGAAGTTATAAGATAACAGGAATACCTGAGACATTTTGGGTCGATAAAGATGGAAATATCGTCGACCATGTAATAGGGCCGGTCGACGAGGCGGGCCTAGTAAGTAGAATAGAAAAGATCCTTTAAGGAGTGGTGAAAAGATAAGTAGCGTAGCATTATATCCGATAGCTTTTGTAGCGGGAATGATCTCGTTCTTATCCCCATGCGTTCTGCCGCTTCTTCCCGGTTATTTATCGTTTATTTCCGGCTCTTCCGTTCAAGAGATACGAGAAGGAAAAAATGTTGAAGGGCAAAAGATGTTTCTTACTACGATCTTTTTTGTCCTTGGCTTTTCCCTGATCTTTTCTCTCCTTGGCTCTGCTTTCGGGTTGGCAGGTACGTTTCTGCAAGACAATAAAGCACTGACGGAGCAGGTAGGAGGGGTAATAATAATCGCCATGGGTTTCTTTATGATAGGAGTTGTAAAGATCCCCTTTCTCTACCGCGAGGTAAGGTTTATGCCAAAGAACAGAAGGCTCGGCGCTTTTAGTGCTTTTCCTTTGGGGATGGCTTTTGCGGTCGGCTGGACTCCGTGTATTGGACCGATACTCGCATCTATATATATGTTAGCTCTTAACGCTCCGGGACAAGGCGCATCATTACTTCTTGTCTACTCTTTTGGTCTGGGCGTTCCATTTATTATAAGCGGGCTCTTATTTTCGCGTCTTACCCACACTCTTGATTGGTTCAAGAGAAACTCAAGCGTTATCCATCGGCTAAGCGGGGCGACATTAGTCGTTGTCGGGGGACTTTTGGTAAGTGGCCGGTGGACGGCATTGGTAGCGCCTCTCCAAAGATACTTTCAACTTCCTATCTAGAATACTCTACCGGTTGGTGGTAAATTTATTCGTATCGTGAAAGGCTTATCTTTGTCTAAAATTATCAATATGATGATCCGGACTATATTGGTCGCGTCCGTCGTTCTGTTTTTATCTCCTTCAATGGTTTTCGGAGTGAGCAAGGTCACAAGTCTAGACAGTTTACAAGTATCTTTTTGGCCGGAATATGATCATAAGGATCCGCGAAAATCAGTTCTGGTTATATATAGAGGCAGACTCCCTGATGATACTAAGCTCCCCATTGAGATCAAATTTCCCATACCTAAGGGATCGGAAATATTAGCGGCCACATCAGTTGATCTGAGCGGGCGGCTTATTACCAAATCATATAAACTACAGCCGGTGGGTGATCTTGATGAGCTTGTTTATGAAGTAGATAGCCTTGATTTTCAATTCGAATTCTACAATTTTTCTACTGGGACAAGCACGGAAAGAAAGTATAGTTTTCCACTTCAAGCTCCGGTAGCCATAGATACCCTTAGAGTCGAGATACAAAAGCCTCTTGAAGCAACTGATTTTACTATCGATCCGCCCTCTTCAAATATTACATCGAGAAGGGCGCAGTCTAACAGAAGTTTTGATTACTATAATTATACCGTTAAAGACATTGAACCCAATGCTACCATCAATTTCGACGTTTCATATAATAAGCCTGATACGAAGCCGTCGGTCGACATACAATTGGGGGCGGCCTCTAATTTTACCGACTCTAGAGTCGATAGGCCCTTGTTCCTGATCGGTGTCATTATTGTTTTGATAGTCCTCGCGCTGGCGGTACTTTTAATGGCTAAAAGGTTAAGATCGGCTTCGAGAATGCGGTTTGGAAAGGGTTTTAAAGTCAGTGATCATGTAAAGGTTAAAGGTGAAAGCCCTAGTGGCTTTTGTATTCAATGCGGCCACCCTTTAAAAGAAGGCGAGAGATACTGCCAAGCTTGCGGCAGGGATGTTTAGAGCGTCAAAAAAACTTTGTTACTATGGCAGAAAAAAATTCGAGCCGACTAAGGTGAGATCAAAAAATGGAGAAGAAAAACGTTGGGGATGCTAAGGAAAGATTGCAGCGCCTTGATCTGAATAGCGAGTTAAGGAACAGATTGCTGCCATTTTGCCGGCTAAGAAGCGGCGAAATATGGGAGGATGAACTGCGTGGACATAGAGTCGGCGTTCTAGATGCGACGAGACATGGCGATCTTGATAAAATAATGGGGGGCGAGTTGGTAGCTCTTGTTGTAAATGATCCTCCTTATAATCTTAAGGTCGGCAGAAGCGCTACAGACAATTTATTTAAAATCAGCTTAAAAGATTATCTTGGTTTTTCAAGAAGCTGGGTATCTAATATCATTCATCATCTACAAGATGATGCTCATTTCTACGTCTGGCTGGGCGCCGATCAAAACGATGGCCTCCAACCTTTCCCCGACTTTATTGTAATGATGAGGGAATTTGACACTCTGAAGCCTAGAAGCTTTATAACTCTTAGAAATCAGCGGGGTTATGGAAGTCAGAAAAATTGGATGTGGGCGAGACAGGAGCTCCTCTACTACACAAAAGGAAAACCTGATTTTAAAGTAACATATACTGATATCCCTAAAGTCTTAAAAGGCTACTATAAGACAGTAGATGGTAAACGGACAGAGAATTTGGAGCGCAGTAAGTCCGATACGATTCGACCGGGAAACGTTTGGGTTGATATCCAGCAAGTTTTCTACCGGATGGAAGAGAACGTTCCGGGGTGTTACGCGCAAAAACCACTTAAAGCGATCGAGAGGATAATAGATTCGAGCAGCAAAGAGGGAGACATTGTTATAGATTGTTTCGCTCATTCCGGCAGCACGTTGATAGCTGGAGAGAAAAAAAATAGAAAGATCTTTACTTTTGACCTAGATCCCATTTTTGCGGAGATAACGATCAGGCGCCTGGAGAGGTATAGGGAGCTAAAAAAGACTGGTTGGCAATGGCAGAATCCTTTTCCGGAAATCGATTCGGATGTTGGGTCATCTTAGAAAAATTCTCATAATCAACTCTTGATCGGTACCTAGTATGTTTAGCAAGCGCTTTTTTGGTTGAAAGATGTTCGATGATAAAAAAGGTCGAATACGGTATTAAGAGTGTGGTAAACTGCCTTAGAATTTAACCAAACAAGCTGTCTTGTAGCTACGACAAGGGAACTGGTAGCGGATGAAGAATATAAGCGATCGAGTGACTTCTGGGTCACCGGTCTTGAAATACTTTTTTAACAGATACGTACTCTTCACTCTAATATTTTTTCTTCTAATTGGTATTCCGGCAACAATATATTTTTCCAACTTGATGACAACTCTTTTTATTGAGATATTCGAGGAATCAAGCGTAGCTGTTGTTAGGGCTTCCTTTCAGACGTTAACTGGGGGGGAACCGATAGATCAGCCACTATCTGGAAAAGAACTGTCAACTTTCGATCTATTTGTCAAAGAGCTTAAAATGCATGTTGATTTTCAAGAGATCAATGTATGGTCGGTTGATGGCACTTTAGTATATTCCTCAAATCCAAAGGAGCCGGTAGGGGAGAGACGGGAGATAAAAGGTGATTTTGCCAGAGCTCTAAAAAATAAACAGATATCCGAGATAGAATCATTCTCTTCTAAGGAACTCGAAGGTGGTACTGTTAAGAAAGAGACTCTAGAGATCTATTTTCCGGTCCATGATCTATCGGAAAAAAGAATCACAAATATCTTGGAGATTTACGCGCCACTTGAGCCGATTCAAGAAATAGTTTCCAAAGCCAGGTTAGCAATTGGAGGTTTTTTTATCGTACTTTTCTTTGTCGTAGTTATCATAGGTCAAACAGGCGCCGTTATGCTGACTAGAAAAGAAGAGAGTTACGAGATAGAAAAAAATATTTCCCATACTCTTCAGGATGCATTGACAATAATTCCAAAAGAAGTGCCGGGGGTTATTTTGTCGTTCGATTATCATTCGGCGACCGAGGAGGCACGTGTCGGCGGTGATTTCTATGATGTCTTTAGGTTAGATGGAAACAAAGTCTGTTTTTTAATCGGTGATGTATCAGGGAGCGGTTTACATGCTGCAATCGTTGCCCAAGAGGTAAGGAATACTATCAGGGCATATGCCCTTGAATCAGATTCGACTGCCGAGATAGTCGATAAGACAAATGTATTGATGAACAAGATATCGGATTTTTCAACGATGATCACGTTATTTTTTTGCGTTTTGGATATTACTTCTTCAACTTTGAAATATTGTAGCGCTGGCCACCCACCGGTAATATTAAAAAGAACGGGAAAAGAAAATAGATATCTAAGTACTTTCGATATGCCGATCGGAACATTGCCGGAGATAGATTACCGGGAAGAAGAAACACGCCTAGAAATAGAAGATGTTTTAATCTTTTATACTGATGGGATCATTGAGGCAAGAAGAGGTAAGGAACTCTACAGTGATGAAAGGCTTGGAAAGTTAATCGAGGGGGCCGATTCAAGTAATCCAAAGACGCTAGTTAACTTGGTAGTCGATGATGTGCTTAGATTTTCTGGAAGCAATCTAGCCGACGACGCCGCTTTGATGGTGGTAAAGTTCGTCGGCTAGCTGGCAAAGCTCGATCTTTTCTTAAACATCAACAATGAGTTTAATTTTGATCCCCCTTTTAAACAATACGTACTTAATAACTCTCCTATTCTCAACCTTCAAGAAACCATAAATTAATGTCAAACGGGTAAAAAGCAATATAAGGCCGGTTATATATCACAGAGTCTCAATTAAAAAAGGAATCGGCTGCGGACAATTACTTGGAAGGGAAGAATGGCAAGACTAAAAGATGAAGCTCAAAGTCTCGAATTACTTAAAAATGCGCCCGACGCTATCGTCGTCATCGATCCAGACAGAAACATTTTGATAATAAATGATCAGGCTGAAGAACTTTTTGGATATGCTAAAGATGAACTAATAGGCATGTCGCACGACATTTTTTTGCCGGAGGAATTTCGTTCCACTCACAAAGAACATATGAACGAATATTTTAAAAATCCCAGAACACGTCCGATGGGAATCGGTCTCGAGCTAAGTGCAATAAATAAAGATGGGAGCATATTTCCCGTTGAGATAAGTCTAAGTCCGGCTAAGATGAACGGTCAAGATGTGGTTATAAGCAGTGTGCGTGATGCCTCCAGATATCGGAAAGACAAAGCTGAAATAAAAAAGAGAGAGCAACGTTATAGTGAAGTATTTAACTCCGCGCCAAACGTTATAGTACTTGTTAATGATGAGAGAAAGATCATTGATGTAAACTACAGAGGCACCGAGATGTTTGGTTATTCAAGGGAGGAACTGATCGGAGAGTCGCATGATATTCTTCTGCCGGAAAGGTATCGCCAGGGGCATGAAGTTAAGATGGAGAAGTATTTTAAAGACCCCATTAATCGCCCAATGGGAATCGGATTACGGCTAACTGCAAGGCGAAAAGATGGTAGTGAATTCCCTGTTGAGGTAAGCCTTAGCCCGATGGCGGAAAGTATGGATACAGGTACTTTCGTAATAAGTATCCTAAGAGATATGACTCTATATCATGAAATGGAAAGGGAGCTTTTAGAAAGGGAGGAAAGATATTACGGATTATTCAATGATTCTCCTGTCGCTCTCTGGGAAAGTGATTTTTCCGATGTAAAAAATTATTTTGACAGAATAAGAAAGAAAGGAATCTACAATTTCAGTGGCTATTTTGACCAGAATCCTAAGGAGCTTCGTCAATGCATGTCGCTTGTAAAGGTTGTCGATATAAATGAAGCTGCCATAGAGATCTACCATGCAAAGGATAAGGAAGAACTTAAAAGTAGTTTCCAAGATGTCTTTTCTGATAAATCATCTGGGATTTTCAAGAGATTGATCGTTGCTCTTGCTGATGGCAAGACTTCTTTTCGTGAAGAAGGCGTAAACCTCTCGCTAACAGGAGAAGAGATCAAAATATTCCTGCAGTTTATTGCTGTTTCCGGTTTTGTGGACTCGCTTGAGAGGATTATCATCTCAATAAACGATATTACTAAGGTAAAGGAAGCGGAGGAAGTACTTCGAAAATTTGAAAAAACAAGGTTCGATGCCCTAACCGGTGCCGCACCTGATGGCATAGTCACGGCTAATTCGAAGGGCGAGATAACTTATTGGAAC
>JAUVQW010000043.1 GCA_030597945.1 Actinomycetes bacterium | reverse complement strand
GTTGGAGTGCCCGGCGCAAATGATCGAGCGCCGATTGGAGTTGCTTGTTCCGCCGCGCGACGATTCCCATCCGGTAATGGGCTTCGGCCGAGTCCGGCTTCATCTCGATTGCCTCATTAATAGCTTTTTTTGCGGCCTTAAGATCGCCGGCGCTTTTCTCGTGGATTCCCTTATTTAAAAGATCGGTAAAGCCAATGCTGCCCATGCTGATCGTGATTACGACCGCTGCTGCCGCTATTGCTGCCGCTAAAGCAACGATAAACCATTTATTCACCCGTCTCCATCCTCTCCTCTATCTTTTCTTCTATCTCTTCATTCACCGCTATTATCTCTTCATTCTCAGGCCATCTGGAAAGCGCTTCATCCAATACAGCTTTAGCCTCATCTATTTGGCCGGCTTCCTCGTAAGCGAAGCTTAGATTCAAATAGTTCTTATAATCATTTTCATCTATTTCAATAACCGCATTAAGTAACTCGATCGCTCTCTTATATCTTTTTTGATTTGCAAGGGTCAAGGCTATCTTGCTTTTTATCTGCGGAGAATATAACATCAGCTCATCAGCGTTCTCATAAGCTTTCAAAGCCTTATTAAGGGTATCCTTTCCTAAGACCTTATATTCATTATAGTAGGTGTCTCCAAGACCGATGTAGGGACCTGCCAACCTGGGATTTGATTTGATAATACTCTTATAAGCATCTTCGGCTTCCTCAAAAAACTCTTCTTTTCTATTTATGGAAGCGTAGTTATTTAGAGACCTGCCAAGATATAATTGGTAAGTAAATTGACTAGAATCCAACGCGGAAGCTACCCTGTTCTCTTCAGTAACTGCGCCCCATTCATTAACGCTTGCGTAGGTAAAGCCTTGTTTAAACCTAAGATCGGCCACCTGGCTCCTAACAGAGAATGTAATAGCGATCCCTGTGATCGCAATAGCAACGATTGCCAGTACGCCTCTTGAAATCGACGCCGGAAATTTTCTATCAAAGATCCTTTTGTCATTGTCATTTAGACTAACGGCTGCGGCAGCCACTATCCAAAAGATGGGTGCTAATTCAGCTATAGTAAAATAAGCTTGAACAAATATCAGGTAAGAGATGATCCCAAGAAAAGCCGCCACGACTAGGACATTCTCCTCATTATTACTTTTTCTCACCTTCCTGACCAATCCAAAAATGATAACTAAAAGCAGGGCTATGTAGGCCAATAGTCCGATAAAACCGCTCCCCACGCCTACCTGTAAAAAATCGTTGTGGACTTTGTCGACTGGCGCCCTTTCGGTATCGATCTTCAACCAATCGGCAGGACGGTTCTGCCCATAGACATAATTAAAAGTGTCGGGACCATAGCCTAAGATCGGCCTCTTGACCATCGCATCAACTGCAACCCGCCAATACATGAACCTGGCCCTGGACTCTGCGTTTACCTGGGTAACCTTCGAACTCTTTGCCGCCATGGTACTACTTGAACTCATAGAACCGATAGTCAGAAACGAAAAGAGAAGAATGAAAGCGAGTCCGAAAGCAATGGCGCTCTTAAATTCTATTTTTTTAAAATAAATTACCGCCAGTATCACAATGGCGACCGCCACGCCTATCCACGCGCTTCTTGTATGAGAAAGTACCAATATTGGCGTCGCCACGATTACATTTATAAGTGCCGGCCACTTTACCTTTGGAAATTTGTCACCGGCCACCGCAAGTGCCGCCGATATCGGAATCGTAAGCGCTAAAAATCCTCCTAGATAACCGGGATTGCCCCAAAGCGATGCGATTCTTGACGAATCCGCCGCCAACTCCGGTAGGATCGAAAAGTCAAAAAACTCGAAATATCCGTAGATACTGACGAAAAAAGTAGCGACCATCAATATCTGAAGAAGATCTATTATTCGTTCACGCTCGAAAAAGAAGTTATAGGCAAGCAGAAAGAGTAGGCCGTAAGTGATCGTGGAAAATAGTCCGTCATACCTCATAAACCAACCGACAAAAGAGACTTGTGGTGAGATCGAAAAAACAGTAGCTGCTGCTGTCACCAATATATATATAAGAAAGAACAGGTGCGCTCTGGAGTAGCGAAAAGTAAGACGCCCTTTAAAGACCATATTTAGAAGCCAAAATAGAGCGGCGCTAAATAACAAAGTCCGAAATATTGTGACCTTGATCAAAGTGTAGGGCTGGAAGCCAAACGGGTTGATAGCCAGCGGAACAAGTATGATGATTCCTAGGATCAGAGCTCTGGCAACGCTAGTGAATATAGACAATGAAGAGGCTTTAGCCTCTTTTGTTTCGACAACGCTATCCAATACTGCTACATCCTTTGCTGCGATTTTTTGTGCATATATTTATTCAATCTTACATTATATCGGCTAAAGACGAGAAAATGGCAAGACCTTTTTTGGTCTTGCCATTCCTTTTCATCTTACGCTATCTCTTGGCGAGACAGCGGTAGTACTACTTCAAACGACTTAGTAAGTATGTCCGTTAGAGCATGTTACGTGCGCCGGAGCTGTTGAATTACCTGCTACAAAGGCATACGTTCCACTGAGTGGCTCTGTTGGAATCTCTTTAATGTATGTCGGAACTAAGTCACTGATCGCTGTAGGATCTACTTGCTGGTCAGCGCCGTACGTCTGGATAGCGCCGTCCATAGTCCTAAGATTAGCTTCACAAGTACGAAGCTTTGCGTTGTTTGAAGCACTAACGAATACAGGCACAGCTACTGCCACCAAAATACCAATAATAAGTACAACAACCATTAATTCTATAAGGGTGAAGCCTTGCTCGTTTCTTAATGCTTTCATAAATTTCGCCTCCCTTCGTGAGTTATTTTTTCTTCCAAACTTCATTAATAGTATCGGTAACAAGCGGGAAAACTTAAATATATTTTCCAATTAATTTATAAGTGTGATCAGCTTAAACATCGGCAAATAGAGAGAGATCAGGATACCGCCGACGATGATTCCCATAACGACAATCATAAGCGGTTCGATCAATGATGTGAGTGACTCCACCATGGCGCCGACGTCATCGTCGTAGAAGTCAGCTATTTTAGTCAACATGTCATCTAAGGCTCCAGTTTCTTCCCCGACTGAGATCATCTGTACGACCATCGGCGGAAAGATAGTGCCCTCGGAGAGCGGTTTTGCTATCGTCTCTCCCTCTTTAATGCTTGTCCTTGCTCTCTTTACCGTTCTGGCTATGACCTCATTGTTAGCGGTGTCAGCAACGATATCCATCGCCTGCAGGATAGGCACACCACTTGATACCAATGTACCGAAAGTCCTAGTAAACCTGGCTATCGCCAACTTTGTAAACAACAGCCCAAATACAGGAAGCCTGAGTTTTATCTTATCCAGTTGCAATCTTCCGTTAGACGTCTTCTTATATTTTTTAAACGCGTAACGGCCGACGATTACCATAATGATCACCGTATACCAATAATTACGGACAAAATTACTGGAAAATACCAAGACCTTCGTTGGCAGCGGTAAGTCTCCGCCCAGTTGGGCGAACATTCCCACAAATACCGGTACGACAAAAGTGATCATCGCAAACACGATAAGCATTGCCGTAATAAACATGACTATCGGATAGGTCATAGCCGATTTTATTTTAGCCATGATAGCCATGTCTTTTTCGTAGTGCTCGGCAACTCTCATAAGAGTCGTATCTAAAACACCGCCGGTCTCCCCGGCTCTTACCATGTTAATAAATAGGACAGAAAAGACATCGGGAAATTTGGCCAATGATTCCGACAACGTCTGGCCGGATTCAACATCTTTTTGTACGGTACCGATGACTTCGGCAAATCTCGGGTTTTCGGTCTGATCGCTTAAGATGTTAAGCGACTTGGTAAGCGACAGGCCGGAATTTATCATCGTAGCGAACTGGCGGCTAAAGACGGTGATGTCTTTTCCCTTGACCTTCTTTTTTCTTCCAATCGTTATGCTGCCGACAGATGACTTATTGCTTTTTGCTTTTACGTTGAGTACGGTGTAACCCATCTGCCTAAGCTTGGTCACGACCGTATTAACGCTATCGCCCTCTAGCGTTCCGCCAGTTACCTTACCTTTTTTGTCTTTTACTTTATAAGCAAACGTTGTCGCCAAGTCTTACCCCTCCTTAACCGATTCTCCCTAAGATCTGTTTTACTTCGTTTGAATCGCTGGCCTGAGACATAGCCATCTCATAACTGATCTTGCCATTTCTATATAGTGCGGCAAGGCTTTGGTCCATTGTCTGCATACCATATTTTTGGCCGGTCTGCATCGCGTTTAATATTTGGTGATTTTTTGCTTCTCGGATCATATTTCTAATACCCGGTGTCGGGATAAGGACTTCGACAGCCGATACCCGGCCATTTCCGTCTCTGTTCGGTAAAAGTTGTTGTGACAAAATGCACTGAAGCGTTCCCGCAAGCTGCATCCTGATCTGTTGTTGCTGATGAGGTGGAAAGACATCGATGATTCTGTCTATTGTCTGCGGCGCATCCTGGGTATGAAGTGTGGCAAAGACCAGATGACCCGTCTCCGCTGCCGTTAAGGCCGTGGAAATTGTCTCCATGTCTCTCATCTCTCCCACAAGAATTACATCCGGGTCTTGCCTTAAGACATACTTAAGAGCGTTCTGAAACGAGAGCGTATCATTTCCGATCTCTCTTTGGTTTATGATCGCTTTCTTATGTTTATGGAGATATTCGATCGGGTCCTCGACTGTGATAATGTGAACGGGACGCGATGAATTGATATAATCTATAAGAGCTGCGAGTGTCGTGGACTTACCGCTACCAGTCGGTCCGGTAATCAGCACAAAACCCCTGGGCTTTGCCGCCACTTGCTCAAGTATCCTTGGAAGTCCCAGATCTTCTATCGATCTGATGACGATCGGGATCAACCTAAAGGCCGCCGCTAAGCTGTGCCTTTGATAATAGATATTGACCCTGAATCTGGATTGGCCAGGAACAGAGTATGAGAGGTCGAACTCTTTCTTTCTCTCTACTTGTTCGCGTTGCTCTTGGGTAAGAATGCTGTAGATTATTTCTTGAGTGTCTTTTGGTGTAAGTTTTGGATAATCCAGATAGGTAAGCATTCCGTTCAATCTGATTGTCGGCGGCACCCCTACAGTCAAGTGCAAGTCCGATGCGCCCTTTTCCAAAACTTCTATTAGTAGATCATTAATGTACAACATATCTTCTCCCTAACTTTTCCTCTTATATATACTTTTATGATTAAGCGTATTAATCACTAGAACTTTATATCGGTCAGTTTCGCCGAAAACTATACTACAACTCTACCTATCTCTTCTATCGAGGTAAGACCCATCTTTACCTTCTCGATTCCGTCCTCTTTAAGAGTCGTCATGCCCTCATCGATAGCGACCTCTTTGATCTCCTCGGTCGTAGCTCTATCGATAATCAACTTTTCGATAGCCTCACTTATTACCATGATCTCATAGAGGCCGACTCTTCCTCGATAACCGGTATCGTTACATTTTGGACACCCTTTCTGCCTATATATTTTATTGCTCTCATCCGGATCGATGTTGAACCTTTTTAGAAGTTCTGGCTCGGCTTTATACTCCTCTTTGCAGTCCGGGCACAACCTTCTTGCCAACCTTTGAGCTTGAACACAGACGATTGCCGAAGATATCAGAAAAGGGGGGACACCCATCTCAGTCAAACGACTGATAGCGCCCGGTGCGTCATTTGTATGAAGAGTACTTAAAACAAGATGACCGGTCAGGGCCGCTTCTATAGATATCTGAGCCGTTTCTCGATCTCGGATCTCACCGACCATGATGACATCCGGCGCAGATCTAAGCATCGCTCTAAGACCCGTAGCAAAGGTAAGTCCGGCCCGGGGATTGATCTGGACTTGATTTATACCCGGCAATCGATATTCGACCGGATCCTCAACGGTTATGATATGTTTGTCCTCAGTATTTAGAACATTTAAAGTCGCATAAAGGGTAGTAGACTTCCCACTTCCTGTTGGGCCAGTGACAAGAGTCGACCCGTATGGGTTCATGATCGCTTTCTTAAACCTCTCCAAAGGGCCCGGCAAAAATCCAAGATCGTCAAGGTCCAGCATGATCTTTTCTTTCTCGAGTACTCTTAAGACTACCCTCTCTCCATAAACTGTCGGAAGAGTCGAGACTCTAAAATCAACTCCCCTTCCTTTAATATTCATAGCCGCTCGCCCGTCTTGAGGCTTTCTGACCTCCGCAATATCCATTCCCGCCATTATCTTTAAACGCGAAATAATTGATGATTGCACTTTCTTTGGTGAGCGCATCGCTTCATGTAGAACACCATCCACCCTATACCTAACACGCATATCATGTTCTTGTGGCTCAATATGGATGTCACTTGCCCTGTCTTCGACGCCTTGGGATATTATCACGTTTACTAATTTGACGATCGGCGCTTCCTCGACCACATCGGCAATCACATCGACATCTTCATTGCTGAACATGTCTTCAACAACGCTATCGGTCATCTGATGGTATTGGCCGATTGCGTTTTCGATATCTTCCTTTGTAGCGATCACCGGGTTTATCTCATGGCCGGTAAATAACTGAAGATCATCTATTACCATAATATTATCTGGAGAGGTCATCGCGACGATCAATCTATCGTCTTCAAAATCTATAGGCAGAACCGTATATTTTCTACAGATCTCTTCAGGAATAGCTGTAATGGCGTTATTGTTTACGCTGACCTCTGCGAGATCGATGATGGGCACGCCTACTTGTTCTGCTAGCTTCGGAAGTAAAGCATCGCTTGAGGCATAACCTAGCTCGATTAGGCTTTTGCTAAACGCAAGGCCTAAGATACGATGGACTTCCAAAGCATCGGCATACTGAGGTTTGGAGATAATTTTAGCTTCTACTAAGAATGCGCCGAAATCCTCTGTTATGTTATTCAATGCTTCTTCTCCTAATACATACAATACTTCATCTGTTCGGCGCCAATATCACGACTGAAAAAAAGCTTGTCAGCCTTAATAAAACGTCTGATTATTTGCAATCAGTATTTAATCGACACTTTGAGAGATATTGTTTAATGAAAACAGTGAGGTGAAATTATTTTTTTATTGATATCTTTAAATGAGCTCAAGCGGTTTTTTTAGCATCCACAGCCAATGTCGAAGAAATTAATGATGCAAGCACCTTGTTTACTTTTTCCTCATCCCGAAGGTCTACAGAGACCAGATCACGTTCCTTTTTCATGCCTAAAGCTTTTCTCATCTTCTCGATATCTTTTTTCCCCTGAAGACCGTTTGCAACGACAATAAAAGGCACTTTTTCAACTTCTTCAAGAGTCTTGATCGCTTTCTTAGTCCCCTCGATGGAATCTTTGCTAGTACCCACAACGAAGATAAAACCCACCAGATCATTACTGGCTCTATCCCAAAAAACATGATATTTATCGTCAGGTGGAGTACCTATCAAATAAAGAAATGTATCTCCGCTTATCTGGGTCCTTCCAAGCTCCACATTTTGCCTGGCATCTTTCGGGGTGAAAGCATCGCTTAGATCCATTACCGGTATCTCGCTAACCGTATTAATAAGGGTAGTCTTACCGCTGCTTCCAGTTCCCGTCACTATAATATTTAAAAAATCCATGACTCACCTACTTAAATTTCTTTAAAGCTTCCTTGAGCGCTTTAGTGTCGATTCTCTTATTCTTCTTTATACTGCTAAGACTTGATATGCTCCTAATTGGCTTTTCACTTTTATTTTCTGTTAGAGAGTTGAGTTCCTTCATGAAAACGCTTCTATAGGCAAGGACGTCATTTGGGCTCATCTCATCTAAGTTGTTTATATTGATAATCGATTGAAACTCGGATCCTACTTCCTCATCTGTAGAAGATTTGTCCTCGAGATCACTCTCATCCTTCGCGGCCACACTCGGCTTATCATCCGTTTCGTCTACCGCTCTTACACCTTTAGCCGACCCTTTGCTCTTTTTTTGTACCTGTTCATTCTTAGCCTCCTCAGAGCTGTGCTTCTCATGAGAAACTTTAATAAGTCCGGCGCTTACAAGCTCCGCGAGTATAGAGCATGTCTGAAATTCGCTTAATTGCTCTAAAATCAATAGATCATCTACAGAACGCTCTCCGTCAATATACCCAAGTAGCTGCCAATGTCGCGGGCTAAGCGTAATGTTCTTGCCCCTTGGAGCTTCATCGTTTATTGCGAATACCGAATTAGGCGATGGTACTTTCTTTCGAAGCCTTTTCCATTCGTCAATCCTCTGAGTCCCCTCCAGAACCACGTTTTTAGCGTTAACCAGAAGGCCAATATCTTCAACAGGCGGCAACTTGGTAGAGAATTGAAAGTCTCCGTCGATCCAACTTAGGACATCAAACACAGTCGCCTGGATCTGTTCTCTTACTATCTGTTTTAACATATCTTCAGTGATGAGTTTCTCTTGAAGCATTACTTGACCGAGCTTTCTGGATTTCTTGTCTTGTTTTTGTATCCCCAGCGCTCTCACGAGATCTTCTTCCGAAATATAACCGACCTTTACCAGGCGCTCTCCGATCGGGATCCGGTTATAATTAGAGACAGCACCAAAAATCTTGCCATTCCTAAAATAGATGAAAGCTTCAATATCACCCTCAC
>JAUVQW010000091.1 GCA_030597945.1 Actinomycetes bacterium | reverse complement strand
TGATAATGGCGCTGTTACTTTTATTACTCACTTGGACGCTCAAAACTTATTTAATCTGGATGGAAAGATCACAGAGATAGACGTAAAGACAGCGGGCTCCATAGATTCCTCAAAAGTTAAGGGAGAATTAGAAAAAGAATTGGGCGATGGTTTTCTGGTATCCAGACCTGCTGAAAAAGGGAAGTCGATCGAGACAGCCACTGCGGGAATCATGGGCGCGTTTGGGTCTTTTGGAAATCTAACTTTATTTATTGGTGCGTTTGTTGTTTTTAACACTATGTTGATGAGCGTTAGTGAGCGTCTAAAAGAGATCGGATCGCTTAGATTGATAGGCGCATCGAGGTCTCAGGTCTTTAGAATAATGATGCTTGAGACTGTGGTCTATGGGGTCATAGGTTCCACTATTGGGCTTGGATTAGGAGTGCTTCTTGGAAGAGGGCTGGCTAGTGAAGTAGGGGCTATCTATAATATTGAAGTGGTAATGGTCGATATTTCCTTGATGTGGGGAGCAATAGCTTTTACGATCGGCGTTTTGGCCTCATTTGGAGCCGGAGCGCAACCGGCGCTAAAGGCGAGCAGGGTTCAGCCGATCGAAGTCTCACGCCTAAAGCTTGGTCAAAGCCGCGGGGTTATAGCTAGGTACGGTTGGCTTTTAGGCGCATCTTTTATAGCCATGGGTATTGTTCTTTTTTTAACTCCATTGAAGATCGAATATGGGACTATCGTTTTTTCGGTTTCCTCAGCCCTCATATTTATTGGAGCGTCTTTTTTTTCCATATCTCTTGTCTCGATATTGAACTTTTTGCTTGCGCCGATTGCGAGAACGATATTTAAGATCGAGGGTAGACTCGCAGTAGACAGTATCGACAGAGGTAAGTCAAGGACAGCGCTCGCCGTAGTTACGTTGCTTGCAAGCCTTTCGATGATTATCGCAGCGGGAGAGTTAAGGCTTGCCGATAATAAGTTTCTGGATAATTGGATGGCTGCGATAATCCCATTCGATCTCTCTGTTAGAACGCCTCTCCCTATGAATGTTACAGAGATAAATAAGTATATTCCGATAGATTTTGCATTTAAAGATAAGATCGAAGAGATTGAGGGAGTTGGCCATGTGAATCCCATCAAATTTGAATTAGCAAAAGGCCTGGGAAGAGACCTATTTATTATCACCACGGAGGGCAGGAGCTGGAAACATACAAGCGATCTTAAATTCGATGAAGGAGATAGAGATAAAGCCCTAGATGATTTCGATAAGGGTGGGAGCGTGATGGTATCATCGACGATCTCCAGATCAAAGGGGATTCATGTCGGGGATATGATAAGGATGAAAACACCATCTGGTTGGAAAAATTTTAAGATAAGCGGTGTGTTTCCTGAGATAGCAAACGACGGGTATGTTGTTTATGTCTCACGCCATGATCAGATCAAGTATTGGAAGGATCCATCAGTCGACGGCTTTGATATTGCCCTTAGTCCTGGAGCTAATTTGGAAAAAACAAAAAAAGAATTGGAGAAATTGATAACTGGTATAAGCGGATTAGAAGTTGTGACCGGTCAGGATATAAGAGATGAGATCAGGGGGTCAGTCAATCAATTTTTAGCAATTCTTAACGCACTTGTCATCGTGGCGATTATAGTTACTGCTTTAGGCATCGTAAATACTCTTGCAATGAGTGTTTATGAAAGGGTCAGGGAGATCGGGATCCTAAGAGCGATGGGAATGACTAGGCCACAGATAATGAAGATGGTGGTCGTTGAAGCGGCGCTTATTGGGATAATGGGGGCGATTCCAGGAGTAATAATCGGGCTTGTCGTATCCTGGGGGATCATAATCATCGCCCAGCTAGTCGGCGGATGGAATGTCCCGTATGTTTTTCCAGGTAATTTTTTGTTAATGGCTGTAGTCATATCTATCGGCGTGACAGTTTTAGCGAGCATTTATCCTTCGAGGAAAGCCGCTGAGATCGAAATAGTAAAAGCTGTTCAGTATGAGTGAGCAGAAAGCAGATAATAAGTCTCAGTAGAACATTTTTGCAACGTCTGCTTTGCAGTTAAGTTAAATACTTTCTATACTAACCTCTCTTCTTCTCATTTTGACAATCGCACCAACATCAAAAACCTGACCATTTTACGATCTAAAATCATCCTCATTATCATCAATTGATATGAATACTAAGGTTATCAATCTATGCTGATCACTACTTAATGTTCTCGACTTTCCATCCTCCTCTCTGTTCTGATGCCTTCGTATCTGTTTTCCGCTTTCTGCTCTCAGTTTTTCATTTACTAATAAAAAGATACAACCTATACTAAAGAAAATTAAATAGCGATAACCCCTGAAGGGGTCGTCAGGGAAGGCCGTGAAAATCGGCCGCGGGGCCCGCCACTGTAACCGGGGAGCAAGCTGTAAACACCACTGTCATTAGACGGGAAGGAGCGGCAAGCATTGATCCGGAGTCAGGAGACCTATTATTGTCAAGCTACTCTTCGGGTAACAAGAGAGCTGGCAATGTATATCCTCGACCTGAATTTGGTTGGGGCTTTTTATTTTGCATAAGCTAATACAAGGAAAGATTGAGGCCATGTCAGCAAGATCACTTATGATCCAAGGTACTGCATCAGATGTAGGAAAGAGTGTAATCGTAACCGCTATTTGCCGTATTTTAAGTAATGAAGGCTTTAAAGTAGCTCCATTTAAAGCACAGAACATGGCTCTCAACTCAACGGTTACAAGGGATGGTAAGGAGATCGGCAGAGCACAGGGCGTTCAAGCGGAGGCGGCAAGAATAGAGCCAGAGGTGGAAATGAATCCGATTCTTTTAAAGCCGGTTTCGGATAATGTAGCCCAAGTAGTTGTAGAAGGTAAGCCGATCGGTAATCTATCCGCCGAACAATACTTTGAAAAAAAATCTGACTTCTTGTCCATCGTTGAAACCTCTATAAATAAATTAAAAGAAGATTACGAATATATCATCATTGAAGGAGCGGGTAGTCCTGCTGAGATCAATTTAAAGCATAGAGATATTGTCAACATGGAAACAGCGCGAATGGCAAAAGCACCTGTTATTTTGGTAGCGGATATCGATCGAGGGGGAATGTTTGCCTCGATCATAGGTACCCTTGAATTACTTGATCCCAGTGAAGCTGATCTTGTAAAAGGTCTGATCGTCAATAAATTTAGAGGAAAAGAAAGCCTACTTAAGTCGGGACTCGACTATATTTTCAATAGGACAAATATACCCATACTGGGAGTCATACCTTTTATTAATGGTCTGGAGATAGAGGCTGAAGACTCGTTTTGTATTGATAAGCCTTCGGAGATCGTAAAAAAAGAGGGAGCATCTCTTGAAGTTGCGATCATCAAGCTTCCGCACATTTCAAATTTTACAGATATCGACGCTTTAAAGAGAGAAGCGGACGTAGATATTAGATTCATAGAAAAGCGGGGAGAATTGAGGGATGCTGATTTAATAATCATCCCCGGAACTAAATCTACTATAAAATCCTTATATTTTTTAAGAGAGACAGGCTTAAGTGATGACATCATCGATTTCGCTTCATCAGGGCGCCCGGTAATAGGCATATGCGGTGGATTTCAATTACTGGGAAGAAGGTTGGATGACAGAGATGGTATAGAGACGGACCATTTAGAAGCAAAAGGCCTTGAGTTACTACCGGTCGACACCGAGTTCACCGCTAATAAGATCACCCGTCAATCCAAGATGAGTGTTTATGGAAGCGGTCCCGTTCTAGAGCATATTGAGGGTGAAATAATCAAAGGTTACGAAATCCACAACGGTGTGACCATGTCACATGAAGAAGTTCCTTTTTCAATCAATGTCGATGACCAGTCTCCTGATGGAGCAGTAAACAAGAACGGAAATGTAATGGGTACTTATTTGCATGGTATCTTTGATAATGATGGATTTAGGAGAAAACTTTTAGATCATATCTCATCTATAAAAAATCCTTACGAACATCGCACAACCTCTACCCTTAGCAATGCCGCGCTTAAAGATGCCGAATATGAAAGGTTGGCGGATGTAATAAGTGAGCGATTAGACATAAGTATTATATATGATCTATTAAAAATAGATAAAGCTAAGGTTTAGCTTTATATAGGATTCTTAAATGGCATACGAGACGACTTTAATAATTGGAGGAACAAGAAGCGGCAAGAGTTCTTATGCCTCGAAGCTTGCCGATGAGGCCGGTAAGGGTGTTATATTCATTGCCACAGGAAAAGCTGTAGATGACGAGATGAGAGATCGCATCGAAGCTCATAAAGTCAAAAGACCAAATAATTGGAGAACGTTAGAAGCTGATGGCGATATCCCATCTATTATCGATCAGCTTGAAAATGGTAAGGAAGGAATGGTTTCCCAAAAAGAGACTATATTGATAGATTGCATTTCCTTTTATGTAGCGGATCTGATGAAAACCCACGAAATAAAAGAGGAAGAAATACTTGAGCATTTTAATATTATAAGAAAGCGATTAATGGGGAAGCGTGATGTTGTGATGGTATCAAGCGAGGTAGGCTTTGGCGTTGTCCCGCCCTATCCACTTGGACGAAAGTATCGAGACATTCTCGGTATGGTCAATCAGATGCTTGCCGAGTCAGCTAACTGTGTGATGATGATGGTCGCCGGAATTCCGATGATGGTCAAAAATGGGCGGGATAATTAGATGGAAGAGAAAAGAGTAGGGCTTATCCAAGTCTATCATGGAACGGGTAAGGGGAAGACCACGGCGGCGCTTGGCCTTGCTTTAAGAGCTTCAGGTTATGGATGGCGTATATGCATTGTTCAGTTTATGAAGGAAACGGTAGCTGAGAGTGGTGAAGTAGAAGCTATAAAGAATATTGATAATATAGAAATCTATCGATTCGGTGATAGCTTTATCGCAAATCCCCCCGATGAGGCACCAAAGATAAAAATGAGAGTAGATGAAGGAATAGCCTTCGCAAAAGAGATCGTTTCAAAAGGAAATTATGACATCGTTATTTTGGATGAGATAAATGTCGCCTTACACCTAAAGGTAGCTAAAATCGAAGATGTTTTAAGGATAATAGATCTAAGGGATCCGAGAGTAGAGTTGGTAATGACCGGGAGATATCCACCACAAGAGATACTGAGCAGGGC
>JAUVQW010000111.1 GCA_030597945.1 Actinomycetes bacterium | reverse complement strand
TAGTCGAGTTTGATATGGTCTTTAATGACGAGGATTTCGCATGGGGTGACGCGGATGAAGACATAAGTGTTATGGATTATCAAAACATTGCAGCTCACGAGATTGGTCATGCTCTTGGTCTGGGACATCCTTCAGATGCTTGCCTAGAAGAGACTATGTTTCGTTTTTCGACACGAGGTGAGACTAAGAGAAGAACTCTTGAGGCTGGAGACATTGCGGGTCTTCATACACTCTATTAAATCGGATCTTTTTCGATGTTTGATAAAGTAAATCAAATAATGTGACGTTAAAAAACGGACCCGGTTGGGTCCGTTTTTTTATTGGTGTATAAGTTTACGGGAGGCCGTTAAGGGAATAATGATAGCGAGTTAGCGCTTTATTGGATGGTAAACGGTAAAGTCGGATTACGGCAGGGGGTGATTTAAGATGAAAGCGATGATGCCAGTTATTATGCTTATCATGTTGGCGGTAGTTATTTCGGCGGCGATTTTTGTTTTTCAAGGCGTTGATATGCACGATCAAGTTGCTGTGGCGGAGGGCGAATTCCATGAACTCCAAGTGGACTATTTACTTAATAATACAAAAGAAGACAGGGATCTAGCTATAGTAGGATCGGATCTCAATGCCCAGTTAGCAGAGATAGCAAACACACCGTCAGAACTTCTGAGGCTAAAATTAGTCGGGATCGGAAAGATCCTGACCGGTATCGCTATCTTACTTTTTGGTATATTCCTCGCACTTTTCTTGATGCCGATTCGTTTAGGCGGAATATTGAAGGACAATATGAAAGAGATACAGGAGAAGATGGCTAAATAATGGCTCAAATGTACAAGATCGATTAATGGCCCTCCCTTAAAAAAGGTAAAAGGGAGGGTTCTTTTTTTTTGGAAAAATTTGTTACCTACCTAATTCTGTTGTATTGAGGTAAAATATCTAACTTGTTGAGCATATTTCCTCGAGGTGTTTTTTGAACCAGTCTTTAACGAGAGCAAGCCTAATAGCGATTATTTTATTATCGATGATCTCGAGCGCTATGGTCGGTTGCTCGCCTGTTGAGAGCGAAGACACCGGTCAATTTCCAAAAAAGATCACGGCCCAGATGCCTGTTGAGCTTGCCTTTACTAAGAATAAACTTTTCTATGCGCAACTTAACGGTGATTTAAAGATGATAAAAAGAGGCAGTGACTCTACAGAGACCCTTGAAACTTTTGAAGTACCCGATCAAAAGACATTCAAGGAAGCCGGGATTCTCGGGATGGCGCTCTCACCTTCTTTTTCAAAAAGACCAAACGTTTATCTCTATCAATCCTACCAAGAGGGAGATAAAGTCTTTAACCGAGTTATAAAAGTAAATGCCGAACGTCCGGCTGAAAGACCGCTTGTCGTAATCGATGGGATAAGAGGGGCTAGGAACCACAATAGCGGCAAGATCGCTTTTGGTACAGATGGAAAGTTATATATCGCCACTGGTGACAGCAGGGTTAAAAATCGTTCTCAGGATGTTGACGTTTTGGAGGGAAAGATACTTAGAATCAATCCGGACGGAAGTATTCCGAGCGATAATCCTTTCGAGAACGCGGTCTGGTCCATAGGTCATAGAAATATCTTTGGTATGGCTTTTCAAGACAACGGAAAACTGTTGATCACTGAGAATGGGGCGACCGAAAATGATGAGATAAACGAGATCGTTAGAAGAGGAAATTATGGGTGGCCAATAGTAACCGGTTTCTCTGATGACTTTAGAGATCCTATTAAGGTATATAAGCATGTGATAGCGCCGACGGGGATAATCATCTATAAAGGTGATCGTTATCCGGAGCTTACCGGAAAACCTGTCTTTGCTGATTACTTAAAGGGAAAGATAAGAGTCTTGGAGATCGGCCGGGAACAAGTCGAAAGTCGCGTGATTGCTGATTTTAAGGAAGGGGTCATAGCTTTAGCTGAGTCTCCCGAAGGTTATATCTATGCGGCTACGGAGAGCAAGATCCTTAGGACGAAGATAAAAAGAAAAGAAACAGTGGCTAACTAGCGATATTAGGTAAGCGTACAATATTATTGTATTTTCAATCCTTTTCAATCATACTATCTCTATTGATCTCTGATTGGTTGAAATTGAATTGATTGATCACAAGATCTACATAATGTTTTTATTTGTCGCTATGGCGATAAGTGTTACGACCCTCTCTCTTACTACATGTACTACATCTACAACGGATACTGAAAAGAACGGAAAAAAAGAAAAAAGAGAAGAAGTCGGTGCTGATTCTTTTGTCGGTGAATTAGCTGCTGATTTTCCTACCGACATAGCTTTCTCCAAGGACAAGATGTTCTTTACCGAAAAAGGCGGCAAACTAAAAGTCGTCAAAAAGGGAAGCGACAAGGCAAAGACCCTAGAAGAGTTTAATGTTCCGAAACGATTGGGCAATAGCGAGACAGGCCTGCTAGGGATCGCCCTTTCACCTCAATTTGAAGATGATAAAAAGATCTATCTATATCACACCTACGAGTCGAATGGGGAGCTGTTAAACAAGGTAATAAGTATTGACAGCGAACAACCGGAAAAAGATGCAAAGACAATAATCGATGGCATCAAGGGAAACCGTATTCATGATGGTGGCAAGTTAGCATTTGGGCCGGATGGGAAATTATATATCGCCACAGGCGACGCCGGCAACGAATCTGATGCTCAGGACAAGGACTCTCTAAACGGAAAGGTCTTGCGTGTTGATCCAGATGGCAATATTCCAGGTGATAATCCTTTTGGTAATGCAGTCTGGTCTTTAGGCCATCGAAACATTTTTGGGATGACTTTTGATGATACAGGTCGTCTCTTTGTCACCGAAAACGGACCGGAGAAAGATGATGAAATAAATGAGATCACTAAGGGCGGAAACTTTGGCTGGCCAGATGTTACAGGAGATGCAGATGGATTTGAAAAGCCTCTCCTAGTATTTGAAAAGGTCAACGCTCCAACAGGCATCATCTTTTACGAAGGAGATAAATTCGAGGACTTAAAAGGACAGCTGGTCTTCGCTGACTTTATAAAAGGTGATATACATGAAATCTTTATAGGGGATGATGTGACTGAAAAGGTTATCGCCAATGCGGGTATGGGAGTAAACGCGCTTGCTCAATCCTCAAATGGAGATATATATGTAGCGACAGAAGATAAAGTGAAAAAAATAGAGTTTTAGGATGGCAGCAATCAGATGAAGTTTTAAGAAAGGAGTCAGATGCAGTGCAAAGAGTGCGGAACGGAGATCCCCGAAGATAGTGTTTTTTGCGAGAAGTGCGGTGCAAAGGTAAGCGAGGAAGATGGTGCATCCGCAAAAGGAGAGACGGGTGAACCTGGTGGCGGAGAACACAGCGGTGAGACACCAAGTGAGCCAACGCATCATGAAAAGGTTCATACAGGCGAGGTCCTTGCCGGAGATGTAAGGGGAGTAAATACTCTCGTCGGGGAAGGGTACCGGGTAGAGATAGGAAAGTACTTTAGCCGTGGATGGGAGATATTCTCTGGATATATGGGTGGCTTTATCGGATTTATGTTTATTGTCTGGTTGATAAATGTCTTCCTAAACTTTATACCGGTGATCGGCTGGCTTGCATCCATCGCGATCAGCGGTCCGCTAAGCGCCGGTTACTACATCGTCGCCTTTAAGAGGATGAAGGGACAACAGGTCGAGTTCGGAGATTTTTTTCTGGGATTCAATTATTTTCTCCAACTTTTTTTAGCTACCTTGGTTGTCGGTATTTTTATATTTCTCGGTTTTATCGCTCTCATACTTCCAGGCATTTATCTTGCCGTATCCTATGTCTTGGTAGTTCCGACTATCATAGATAGAAAAATGGATTTCTGGGAGGCGATGGAGGCAAGCCGGAAGGTTATCACAAGGAAGTGGTTTAGCATTTTTCTTTTAGGAATTCTTATCGCTTTACTTAATTTAGCCGGATTGTTGGCGCTAGGTATAGGGCTTATCTTTACTATTCCTTGGTCTAGTGTGATCATCGCGGCGGCTTATGAGGATATATTTGGTCTTGAGTCGGAGGAGTATGGAAGGCCGTAAGGATAAAGGAGCAAGAAAGTAGAGAGAAGAGTTTAGGTGTCGAGACAAGGAGTAAGAGTTCTTGTAGCTGCAGAGTTTACTCTACCTTTTGAAGACATGTCGAGCAAGCTCGACTGCTACAGACGAACATTTAGAGCCAAGCACTAATGCTTCAAAATTAAGTAAGTTGAATATTGAAAATATTAAATTTTAAATGTTAATCGGTTGTGAAGAGATGTAATGGACAGAGGATTTTTAACTGTAAAATCTATGTTTAGAATGACGAG
>JAUVQW010000019.1 GCA_030597945.1 Actinomycetes bacterium | reverse complement strand
TAAATAGGTAATATCTAATTTTTTATTAACTACCGCGATCACATTATCGGAGTTTTCCGACAACATCCTATAGAGCCGCTCGTTCTCTAACAGCTTTTCTTCCTTTTCTTTCAGGGTCTGCTCAGCCATTTTTCTTTTGGTGATCTCGGTGACCATACCCAGAGATCCGGTTATCTGGCCGGCCTCGTCATAAATGGGACTAGCAGAGAGTAGTACCCAACCCTTGGTGCCATCCTTTCTTACGCCCTCTATCTCATATCTCTCACTGATACCGCTAAAACGCCTTTTAATATGTCCCTTGATCTCGTCTTCCTTATCTTCATCAAAAAGCTTAAATATCGACATCCCGATCATCTCGTCTGAGCTGTAACCGGTTATCTCCGTAAGTTTTTTGTTTACATATGTAAATCGGCTACTCAAATCGGATATACCAATGCCTTCATCAGCTGTCTGCAGCAGCTGTTCATATTTCCTCTCGTTCTCTTCTTTGAATCTTTGAAACTCTTTTTTCCAAGTGATATCTTCGACACTATATAATACTCGTGACCATGGTTTATTGTTGGTTTCAAGAATAATGGCCGTTATCTTTGCTGCTTGGTGGTTACCTTCAAGATCAATGCCCTCGTTCTCATCTTCGTAGGAAAGTTCGCCGTTTGTAAAGGCGACAAGTTGGTTTTTGAAAGGTCCAAAAGAGTCCTCGGTAAACATCTTGCCAACCCCTCGCTTAAAGTCTTCTATGTCTTTAGCCTTAAAGAGGTCGAGGGCGGCATCATTAACGGTGATAATTTTTATTAGCGAGATACAGTGGGTGATGTCTTCTATATGAGTTTCAAAATGATGGTCAAAATCGTCTACTCCGCTAAACCTAAGCTTGTCGATAAACTCTTTCACATCCGACCAGTCTATCTCAACAAGCGATATTGGAGCATTATTAAATAGGGTTTGATAATCGCTGTTACTTTTCTTAAGTCTTTTATAGGTTTCTGCCATAACAACCTTTGCATGATTTATAGCAGGCACGTTGCATCTTTATTTTAATATATTATGACTAGTATTTCTAGCTAAATTAGCGGACGACGTTTGCACTAACTAACAATTTCACTTAGGGGTATAGATAATATCAGAAAATTTTTTATAAAATCGAAAGACGAGTAAAAAGGTGAGCAGATGGCGAGAGCTACCGACCTATTATCAGCGGATCACAAAATAGTCTTAAGACAATTAAAAAGGTTGGAAAAGAGTTTAGATGATTTCGAGAACGACGGCGGAGAAAGCGAACACGTCATCAAAGATGCCGGCTTTATCGAAAGCGTTGTAAAAAAGCACTTATTAAAGGAAGAGGAGATACTGTTTCCACTACTTGGCAAGATGCCGGGAATGGGAGAAGGCCCATTAAAGATGTTATATCTTGAGCATGAAGCATTTAAGAGTAACAACATCAAGTTCCAAGAACTTATCTTTCTCTTGAGAAACAAGGAGGACGCAGCCAGCTTCAAAAGTGATCTTCTCGAGAAGGGAAGGGCTATAATACTTGTCATTCGCGAGCATATTGACAAAGAGGACCAGATATTATTTCCCATGGCCGAGCGGTTTCTGGGAGAAGAAATACTTTTGGAAGCAACTGAAAAAATGAGTATATCAATCGGTTCGTTGGAGGCCGGAGAGACTTTTCTTGTGCTAGATATAAGGGAGCTTAGGACCGACAATGTCGATTCAATTGTAATGATGACCTTTGATGAGATGCCGGTTGGAGATGGGATGAAGATAATCGATGACAAAAACTCATCGCCCATACATGATCAACTTGAACGAGACCGGGCGGGCTACTACGTATGGCATGACGAAAAAAAAGGTCCCGATACTTGGGTCTCCGATGTTAGAAAGGTAGCCTAGCTTTTTGAAGCAATATTAATAAAACTTTTTAAAATGACTGCAAAAAAATAGGGAACAATATTATATTTACTCTTGAACAATTATTTACCTTTATGGTATTTCTTATAAGAACAATTATGGTTCCTTATCCGCCCTAAAGAAACGGAGAAGCTCTCTTGGACTTTGCCGCGATTATTCTCGCAGCGGGGCTCGGTAAACGGATGAAATCCGCGACGCCCAAAATGATGCATAAGATATGCGACAAATCCATGCTTTCCTATGTCATCGATGCGGTAGAAGCCCTATCACCAAAGAAGATAATCGTAGTCGTGGGTCATGGCGGCGAGACGGTGGAGAGCCAGATATCGGATTTGGCCGAGTCCGTTTACCAAAACGAACAGCTGGGCACAGGGCATGCCGTCAAGGTTGCTAGGGACGCTTTTAAAGATTACGATGGTCAGATACTGATACTATCCGGTGACACACCTCTTATTAGCAGCGATACTCTAAAGAAATTGATCGATAGTAGAGCGGAAAGCAAGGCCGCAGCTGCAATCCTTACGGCCAGAGTCGAGGATCCGGCGGGTTACGGTCGCGTCATCCTGAGTAGCAGCCTTGAAGTCAAAGGAGTAGTCGAGGAAAGAGATGCAACTCCAAGCGAGCGAGAGATCGATCTTATTAACGCCGGTATGTATTGTCTTGAAAAAGAGGAGCTATTTTCAGCTTTAGAGTCTGTCTCCAACGATAACGATCAAAAAGAGTACTACCTTACGGACGTTATAAAGATTCTAAGCGACAACGGTAAGCAGATAGTCTTCGTTGAGGCCAGTGAGGTTGAGACCAAGGGAGTCAATTCCAGGATACAGCTAGCCGAGGCGGAATCGATAATAGGAAACAGGATTAAAATGGATCACATGTTAAATGGTGTCACCTTTCATCTGCCGGAAACATCGTTTATTGGAACAGACGTAACGATAGAGAAAGACACGACTGTTTTTCCCAACTCTTTTATAAATGGACGAACGCAGATCGGAAAAGACTGCGAGATCGGGCCGTCTGTAAAGATAAGTGATACTAAGATCGGAGATAATGCAATTATCCAGTCGTCCTACGTCAACGGGGCGGTTCTAGATGACCATGTGGCCGTGGGGCCTTTCGCATCACTTCGGCCCGGCACTCGCATTAAATCCGGCGGTAAAGCGGGAACATTTGTAGAGTTGAAGAAGTCCACGCTCGGAAAGAACAGCAAGGTCCCTCATCTTAGCTATATTGGCGATACGAAGATCGGGGAGCACGTAAATATCGGCGCCGGAAGTATTACCTGTAATTACGATGGCGTTAACAAATGGGAAGCCGTCATAGAAGACGACGTTTTTATCGGGAGCGATACGATGATAATATCACCGGTCAGGTTTGGAGCGGGTTCGATGACGGGGGCGGGATCAGTCATTTCTAAAGACGTACCAAGCGGTGGGTTGGGGATAGAGCGGTCAGAGCAAAGAAACATTGAGGGATGGGCTAAAAAACATCGTGATAAAGCAACTAAGAAACACAAAAGGGGAGGAACAGGCAGCAAATGATGAAGCCGGCAAGTAAAAGGATCATGGTCTTTTCGGGTAGATCGAACCCTATTTTAGGTAATGAGATCGTAGACGCACTGGGAATCGATCCTGGAAAAGTCAAAATATCCCAATTTAGCGACGGTGAGATATACGTAAAATTCTTAGAGAGCGTTAGGGGGGCGGACGTCTTCTTGATCCAGACGCTATCCACTCCGGTAAATAAGAACATCATGGAGCTTCTTATTATGGCCGATGCTTTGAAAAGAGCTTCAGCCAAACGGGTATCTGCGGTCATTCCTCATTATGGCTATTCAAGGCAGGATAAAAAGACAACTTCAAGAGAGCCGATAACGGCAAAATTAATCGCCGATCTTTTACAAAATACAGGTATCGATAGAGTCGTGACTATGGATCTTCACGCTGGGCAGATTCAGGGGTTTTTCGATATTCCCGTAGATCATCTAACAGCTCTTCCGATACTTGTAAATTATTTTTCCAAAAAGAAATTAAAAAACTTGGTCGTAGTCTCACCGGACGTAGGTAGAGTAAAGCTTGCAAAAAAATTCTCCGACAAGCTCGATTCGGGGCTTGCAATACTTCACAAAACAAGACCCGATCATAATGTGGTCGAAGTAGGGCAGGTAGTCGGAGAGGTTAAAGGAAAAATAGCTTTACTTGTGGATGATATGATCGATACCGCCGGAACTATTACGGAGGGTGCGAAGACTCTTATTAGAGAAGGGGCGACTGAGATATATGCCAGTGCCACTCATGGAGTGCTATCTGGTCCCGCCATTGAAAGGATAGAGGAGTCTCCGATAAAAGAACTGGTACTAACTAATACAATCCCACTTGCGCCGGAAAAGAAATTGGATAAACTAACCATCCTTTCTATCGCGCCGCTATTTTCCCAAGCCATAAATAATGTCTATGAAGATGAATCAGTAAGCACTCTCTTTGGTGATGACGGGTTTTAATAGGATCGATACATTTTTGGGGTAAGACTAAAATAATAAAATTACCCGATTTGCACTACGTCGTTAAGTCGCTATTAAAGATGAAAAAATATTAAATAGACGTATTTAAATAAAATCGGCTTAATTACTTGACTAAAGGCACCAAGTGGGTAAAATCACTTTTGAGGTGAAAAAATGGAGATAGTAGAGCTAAAAGCTGAGAAAAGAGAAGAAAAAGGAAAGCAGGAAGCTAGAAGGATCAGGAACGAAGGAGGCCTTCCCGCTATCGTTTACGGAAAAGGAAACCAGCCACTTAAAGTAAGGGTCGATGCGAAAGAATTTTTTGATCTTACACACAGTGGGGCTGGATCTAATGTCGTAATCAAGCTTAACCTTGCAAGCGAAAAAGAACCTCCTACCGTGATCTTAAAGGAGATTCAGCGAAATCCAGTAAAGGATAATGTCATCCACGTGGATTTCCAGATGATAGCCCTGGATCAAAAAATACACTCAAATGTCCCCATAGTTATTATTGGTGATAGTGTCGGTTTAAAAGAGGGCGGCGTGATGAATGTCGGACATCGTGAACTCTTAGTGGAAGCCTTGCCGATGGATGTACCTAGCAGTATAGAAGCTGACATTACAGACATTGCCATTGGTGACAGTTTTAGAGTAGGGGACGTCGCCTTGAGTGATAAATATTCTATACTTAACGATGAGGACGATACGATCGCATCCATTGTCCCACCGGCTGCTATTGTGGAGGAAGTCGTTGAGGAAGAACTCGAAGAGGTTGCTGAAGGTGAAGAAGTCCCAGAGGGTGAAGAGGCCGAGGAAGCTGCACCGGGTAAAGAAGGGGAGCGAGAAGAAGGTTAATCACGCTCTTCCAAAAAAGAACGTTCTTAACATAAGCACACCGACGGTGTGCTTATTTATTGGGAATAAAATTAGCAGAACATGGCAGAGTGAAGAAGCAGCTACGAAAAGAATAGATGATAGACAAGTATAAAAAAAATAGATATTTAGTCGTCGGCCTGGGGAATCCCGGTAAACAGTTCTCCGGAAACAGGCATAATCTTGGGAAGATGATCGTAACGGGTCTCTCCAAAGAATCAAAAGTGCCTCTAACCGCTAAACACCCAAAAGCCGAATTGGCAGAGGTCGTAGTCGACGATAAAGAGGCGATAATCGCGACAGTCAACGACTATATGAATTTAAGCGGATTTGGAGTAAGCGCCCTTGTAAACTACTTAGATATCGATCTAAGCCGGCTGGTCATCGTTCATGACGATATTGATCTGGATCTTGGTGAGATAAGGATAAAGAAGGGCGGCGGCACAGGAGGCCACAATGGATTAAGGTCCATCGTGGATGTCTTGGGAAGCGAGGATTTTTTGCGTATAAGGCTGGGCGTCGGTCGCCCACCGGCCAAGAGGGATCCTGCCGATTATGTTCTAAGTGATTTTAGTGTAGTTCAATTTTCAGAATTAGAATTCGTCCTCCAAGACGCGATCGACGCAATTAAAGTCATCATCACCGATGGTGTGGATGAGGCGATGAATAGGTATAATATAAAAAAAAGATAGATAGCATCATTTCTATCTGATATGGGAGGCCTGGGTCGCAGCGACCGAGGTTTTTTAGTGATGATATGGAAAATATTGTTAGGACACAAAAATGATTAAGTACGCTTATTCCGATTGTGAAAAAAATAAATAAATACCCCAAGTTTGCGACTTCTATCGATGAAGGATCGAACGAATTTGTCGCCATCAAGAGCATTAGGCCAGCGTTACTTGCGGCCGCTTTCTCCTCTTTAGATAAGTCTATGTTGGTCATCGTAAAAGACGAAATCGAGGCAGAATATTTGGAGAAGACTTTTGCAGATTATCTGGGCAAGGAGAAAGTCCTCTTGTTTCCGGATTATGACATCGATCCCTATGAAGATATAAGGTCAAATATTGAACATATCGGTGAACGGTTTCGATTCTTTAATAGGGTCAGAACTTCTAAGTTCCTGGTAGTAGCCTCGATCAGGTCGATCTTACAAAAAGTGCCACTAAAGAGGGGTGAGACTGAAGAGCCGATAGTTTTGAAAGTTGGAGATGAGCTGGTAACTGATGAGCTTTTGTCTAAACTTACCGATTACGGCTATAACAGGGTGGCAACGGTCGAAGAAAAAGGGGAGCTTGCGAGCAGGGGCAGCATTATCGACGTATTTCCCTCTACCGGCAGCCAGCCCGTAAGAATAGATTTTTTTGGCGATACTATTGAAACGCTTCGGATTTTCTCGGTGGAAGACCAACGCTCGACAGGCCGCGTAGATGAGATAGAGGTCTTTGCTGCAAGCGAGTACAAGAACGATGATGTGATAGCGGAGAAAGCGCGAGATTTTCTTAGTAAGTCGAACGTCTCCCTCGAAATGGATTCAAATAATTCTTTAGCCGGAAGAATACTGCCGGCTTTATATAAAATGGGGTGCGTAATTGATCGTTTTCAAGATGAGCTCGCAATTGTCATAAGCGAGGGAAATTCTGTTATGGGCGAGGCGCTAGATTTTACTAAAAGACAGGATGAGGTAGTCGGCGGACTTTTTAAAAGTGGATCGCTTACCTCCTCCGATTACTTTCTTTCCGTTCAAGAGATAGAGAATATCTACAATCGTGCATCGATATTTGAGGAACTTATCTCAGATAGGACCGGTCTCGTAATCGAGGCAAATTATCCGCCGGAGTCCGCCGGACGAATAGATGTCTTAAAGGAATACGTACAGGATTATAAGGATATTGGTTATTCGGTAGTTCTGGCTCTGCCGGACAAAGGTGAATACGATCGTCTCTGTCAATTGATGGATGATTTTTCAATAAGCAGGTCAAAGAAGGGCGTAAGTCCAAATGAGCCCTTCATCACGATCGGTAGTATCGACCAGGGATTTGTCGTACCAGAACTAAGGTTCGCGGTTCTTGGTGAGAGTGATATATTTCCTCGACATCTAGCGCCGCAGCAGCTCTCCTATGTCTCGAAGAAGAAGGCGCTTCTTGACTTTACGGGCCTAACGGACGGTGATTTTCTTGTCCATGAGATGCACGGGATATCGCGGTTTAAGGGGCTGGCAACTAGACAGATAGATGAAGTCGAGAGAGAATATTTAATTCTGGAGTACGCAGCCAGTGACAAGCTATTTCTTCCTACCGACCAACTCCATAAGGTCTCAAGATTTATTGGACCCGATTCCAGCGAACCTAAGATCACCAGGCTCGGCTCAAATGATTGGATAAAAGCTAAGAGCAGGGCAAAGTCATCCGTAAGTAAGCTGGCCATAGATCTTAAAAAGCTTTATATGGATAGATTGAAAAGCAGGGGGCACATGTTCTCGATCGATAATGAGCGGCAGCGCGAACTAGAGGGCACTTTTCCATATTCAGAGACGAAAGACCAACAAAGTGCGATAGATGACGTAAAGAAAGATATGGAATCATCGATGCCGATGGATAGACTTGTTTGTGGAGACGTAGGGTACGGAAAGACAGAGATTGCGATAAGGGCAGCATTTAAGACCATCTTAGATAGCAAGCAAGTGATGATGGTAGCCCCTACGACCATCCTTGCCCAGCAACACTATATTTCTTTCAAGGAGAGATTCGCTCCGTACCCGATGAAAGTAGAGATGCTGAGCCGCTTTAGGACACCAAAAAAAAGAAAGGAAATAGTCCAAGATATTAAAAAAGGGAATATTGACTTTGTTGTCGGCACTCACAGGCTTCTTCAAAAAGACGTCTCTTTTAGCGATCTTGGCCTCGTGGTAATAGATGAAGAACAGCGCTTCGGTGTCAGCCACAAAGAACAGATCAGGGAGCTAAAAAAATCTGTCGATGTCCTCACTTTATCGGCGACCCCGATTCCCAGAACTCTACAGATGTCACTTTCAGGGGTAAGGGACCTAAGTATAATCGATACACCACCGGAGGGAAGGCACCCGGTAATAACCTATGTGGGTGAGTATCAAGCTGCTACGATCAAAGGGGCAATAGAGCGAGAATTAGCAAGAGGCGGGCAGATATTTTTTCTTCATAACCGGGTAGAGAATATCGATACGATCGCTAGTAGGTTAAAGAGCTACGTTCCAAAAGCAAAGATCTTGATTGGCCACGGTCAGATGAGTGAGACAGAGTTAGAAAAGGTCATGATCGATTTCTTAGAGAAAAAAGCGGATATCTTAATCTGTACCACTATAATCGAATCTGGTTTAGATATACCTAATGCTAATACTTTGATCGTAGAGGATGCTGAAAATTTTGGGTTAGCACAGTTATACCAGTTAAGGGGGCGAGTCGGCAGGGCCCGACATCAAGCCTTCGCCTACTTCACTTACAAGTCTGGAAAGAGCCTCTCGGGAACAGCTTTAGAAAGGCTAAAGTCGATCGCTAAATTTACTGAGCTTGGATCGGGTTTTAAGATCGCCCTTAGAGATCTCGAGATAAGAGGGGCAGGAAACTTGCTGGGGGCAGAGCAACACGGCCAGATGTCGGCCGTCGGATTCGAGTTGTATTGCCAGATGTTAAGAGATGCTGTCGATGAGCTTGAAGGGAAGGCAGTGCAGGATGGTGGCGAATGCCAGATCGATCTTTCTATAAATATAACTATTCCAACAGAGTATATCGATGACAATAATCTTCGTTTAGATATCTACAGATCGATTTCCAGTTGTAAAAACGAGAAAGAATTGAAGTCCGAAAGGGAAGAACTCGAAGACAGGTTTGGAGAATTGCCAAATAGTATGGAAAATCTATTTGCAGTTTCAAAAATAAGGTTGGAAGCTATAAAAGCTAATATTTCGGCGATATCCTTTAGAAATGACCGTCTCTCGATCAAAGGCATCGATAGCGAACAAGCAAAAAAAATAATGTCTTCAATTAAGGGCGATTTGCGAGTAAGCTTTAAGGAAAGATTAAGCGAGATAAGCATAAGGGCGAGCTTTCCCGGTAATAGCGTCTTATTATTTCTATTGAATTTAATAAGTGATATAATTCCACAGGTAAAAAAGACGCCACAGAAAAAGGAGTAGTGTGTATGAAAAGATGGCAGATATTATTAGTAGCTCTGGCAGGAGTTGTGGCAGTAGTGGCCATAATTTCTCTTTTTGTTGTCAGAGGTTCTGGTGGTGAAACGGTAGCGACTGTAAACGGTGTCCCCATACCAAAGGCGGACGTCGAAGAGCAGTTAGATCTAATAAAAGAGCAGCAACCCGGTATCTTTGATGGGGAAAAAGGAAAGGATCTTGAAAAAAGTTATCGTGATAGATTCAAGGAACAACTGATAACCAATGAACTGATTAGGCAAGATGCTTTGGATAGGGATATAAAAGTATCAAAGAAAGATGTCGACGAGAAGTTCGCTCAGGTAAGTAAACTTTTCAACGATGACGAAAAGAAACTTGAAGAGGCCTTGAGCCAGCAGGGTATGACTCCGGAATCATACAAAGAGAGGATAAGAGAGCAACTTCTTCTTGAGAAGACGGTAAACAAAGAAGTCGAGGATATCACTGTCAGCGACGAAGAAGTACAGGAAGAGTATGATAAGAACAAGGAGAGCTATCAGGAGCCGGAACAGGTACGTGTTAGCGATATTTTGATCAAGGACGAAGAAGAGGCTAAAAAAGTTTTGGCTTCCATCGAAGGGGGCGCAGACTTTTCACAGCAGGCAAAGGAAAAATCCGAAGATCCGGCCTCGAAGGATAATGGCGGAGATCTGGGTTTCAGGCAGATAAATATGTTTCCGCCGGCCATGGGCGAAGCTATAGGCGCACTGTCTGTAGGAGAAGTAAGTAAACTTGTAAATGATACAAGCGGATTTCATATTGTTAAGCTCGAAGATAAGAAGGAAGCAAGGCAGAGATCCTTTGAGGAGTCTAACGAAGAGATCCTACAAAGGTTAAAGCTCGAGAAACAACGCTCCAAATATCTTGCTTATATCGAAACATTGAAGAAAAAGTTCAAAGTAGTAGATAGTAAGTAGGGAAAATAAATTGCAAGACATTAGAAGGCCGACCCGGTAGTCCCGGGTCGGCCTTTGATTATTGAAAGGCGGGTATTTTGGTAGACAATGATTTTTCGGGCTTAGTCGAGTTGATGGCAAAGCTCAGGTCTCCGGATGGATGCCCATGGGATAAAGAGCAGACACCGCATACGATAAAGCATAATATTCTAGAAGAGGCTTGTGAAGTTATTGATGCGATAGAATCAGGGGATCAGGACCATATTAAAGAGGAACTGGGAGATCTTCTTTTGCAGGTTATTTTTCAATCTCAGATGGCCTCGGAAAACGACGATTTTAATATAGGCGACGTAATCGACGGAATAGTGGCAAAACTGGTGAGGCGCCATCCTCATATCTTTGGTAAAGAGGAGTTTAATACTTCCGATGAAGTCCTTGAAAACTGGGAGCGGATAAAGGCCAGTGAAAAGGAAGGTCTAACGCATCTAGGTAGCGTCCCCAGCTCGCTTCCGGCTCTGTCCTTATCACAAAAACTTCAAAAAAAAGCTGCCAAGGCCGGTTTTGATTGGCCAGCGGATGATGGGGTGATAGAGAAACTGGCCGAAGAGATAGAGGAATTGAAGGAGGCAAGGTCAATAGGGATGGAGGAGACGGAGGAGGAGTTTGGAGATATACTTTTTACCTTGGTTAACCTTGGAAACCGATGGGGGATCGACAGCGAGATCGCCCTTAGAAAAGTCTCAATGAAGTTTAAAGAGCGATTTAACAAAATGGAGAAGATGGCTGTATCTGAAGGCCTTGATTTTAAGGAATTAACTCTAGATGAGAAAGAGGAGTTTTGGCAAAGAGTAAAGGAGAAGGGTTAGGGCGTAAGGAGTTTACCGTAATCGCAAAGCTTGCTTTTTCCAATGAAATTCGAAGAAAGAACTCGTTGTTTTTTGCGATAGACTTCAGACTAATCGCCTTAGACCCCAAGACTTCTTAGTCGTTCTGGACAGCATTTTACTTGTGAATGATCTCATGCATTTCCTTTAAAAACTCTCGAGGAGTCTCTTAAGACTTTCTTTGTTACTATTCTACTTCCGTAATCCTCAAAAAAAAGAATTATCCCCTTTTAATATACGGGTCAATTTTATGATAATCTAATTTCACACCTTACCTGCTTACGCCTTACGCTTCACGCAAAGTCTTTAGCCTACTCCTCGATCCGGTACTCTTCATGGATGAAGGTACTACCTAAGGCCTGCCAGGAGGCCGGAAGTTTATCAAGAACGGTATTAGTATAATTGATCATTAATGTAAAATCGGCACTTTCGTCACTAGCTAAACGGAAAACGTTATTATCACTTGTAGAGTTACCAAGTATCAGCACACCGTGCAAAACTACGTGCGAAGTATGATTCTTTTTCTTTGATCCAACGCCTTGGCTTTCGATCTCAAACTTTTTGCCGGCGATGACTATCGCGCCAGAATTTTGTGTACCCATGTTAATATCGCCGGATAATTTGATTTCTTCTGCTATAAGGGCGGGGCCGCTTTGCGGCATCAGATTGATGACTCTTCCTCTATCCGCGGCTATCTCAATTCCATAACCGCTCCGGTTTTTTTTTGAAGTCCCGACAAGGATCGTCGAGGCGATCGTACCCTCACCGGTAACACGAATGCCGCCTTCTTCAAATACGATGATCGAATTAGTAAAGGGATCGGCGGGGGAAAAATAGCTATTAAGCTCAGAGACGCTCCAATCCTTTTTTGTTGATGAATATGTGTGAACTTCTTGGAGATCAAAGTTGTTTTGATCGCTATAACAAGTATAATTTATTCGAGGAAAGTCTAGCCTTGATTTAGCTGATAGATCATAGGCTCCGGAATAGATTGACGAAGCGGGGATTATGTCTCCTTTTGATGATATCGAGTAATCAGGACTATAGAGGCGATTGAACTGCCAGCCATCTTCACCCTTATAGTTTGGCCTATTAATAAATACTTGTTGACCTTTTATGTCAATATCGCCAT
>JAUVQW010000113.1 GCA_030597945.1 Actinomycetes bacterium | reverse complement strand
TTGCCTCTTCAAGCAAATCGCCGGCCTCACGCTCATAGACGAATCCTCTGGATATTATGTCCGGTCCGGCTATTATCTCGCCCGTTTGGGTGTTTACTGTCACTGTCACAATAAAAATTCCATCCTGGGAGAGTACTTGCCTGTCTCTAATGACAACATTTCCAATATCTCCAACGCCTAAACCGTCAACAAAGATCGATCCGGCAGTGACCTTTTCTTTCATCCTCGCTCTTCCATGGTTAAATTCGATAACGTTGCCATTTTCAGCGACAAAAATATTCTTTTCCGGTATACCGACCTTCATGGCTAGTTGGGCGTGGTATTTAAGGTGCCTGTATTCTCCGTGGACCGGAATAAAATATTTAGGCGATACTAGATTTAACATCATCTTTAACTCTTCTTGGGCAGCATGTCCCGAGACATGTATCTCCGAAACAGATTTATAGTAGACCTCGGCGCCTTCTTTAAATAATAAATCGATGATCCTTGTAACTGACTTTTCGTTACCGGGTACTGGTTTTGCCGAGATAATAACGGTATCGCCAGGTACAATATCGATAAACTTATTATTCTTTGACGCAATCCTTGAGAGTGCTGAGAGCGGTTCTCCCTGGCTCCCGGTGCAGAGGACAAGAACCTTTTCAGGTCTCATCTTTCTTACTACCGATATATCGACTACTTCGCTTTTGGGTATTTTTAAATATCCCAGATTGCCGGCTATCTCAATATTTTTTATCATACTGCGACCATAGATGGCTATTTTTCTTTTATTGGCTACTGCGGCATCTACTACCTGTTGTATCCTGTGGATGTGTGAAGCAAACGACGCCACAAGAACCCTTTTTTTAGATCCTGCAATGATCTCTCTTAGCGCGTCCCCCACGCCTTTTTCAGGAAGCGTATAGCCACTGCTCTCGGCGTTTGTGCTATCTGACATCATCACGAGGGCTCTTCCTTTATAGGAAGCAAACCTGTTAAAGTCGGTAAGATGACCGTCAATCGGTGTCTGATCGAATTTAAAATCACCTGTATGGATGATAATGCCTTCCGGGCTTTTAATGGCAAGACCGACAGCATCGGGAATGCTGTGACTAACACGCATAAATTCAATAGTGAAACAGCCCAGATTTAATGATTTACCGGGAACTACCTCCTTAAGCTTAACTCCTTTAACGTTATGCTCTTCCAGCTTAGGTTTAATAAGGCCAAGAGTCAGGCCGGTCCCGTAGACCGGCTTCTTCATTTCTTTGAGTATATAAGGAAGCGCTCCAGTATGGTCTTCATGGCCGTGAGTTATGATTATGCCCCTGATTTTATCTTTGTTCTTAAGAAGATAAGAGTAATCGGGAAGGACCATGTCGATACCGAACATTTCGTCATCTGGGAACTTCTGCCCCGCGTCGACGACGATCATGTCATTACCATACTCGATCGCCATTACGTTTTTTCCCACTTCTCCTAGGCCTACAAGAGGCACTATTTTAAGAGATGGGCGTTTTTTTTGAGCCAATTATTATTCCTTTAATATTTTTTCTTAAAGATCCAGATACTTTGCCAACCCATAAGTAAAACCGGGGAATTCACTGATCCGCTTGATCGCCAGAAGTACGCCCGGCATAAATGAGACCCTATCTATAGAATCATGCCTTATTGTTAGCGTCTGACCCTTAAAACCAAAGATCACCTCTTGATGAGCTACTAGCCCGGGTAGCCGAACACTATGGACCGGTACATCTCCTACCCTCTCTCCTCTAGCTATAAATTCATCATCTTTAGGGAGGGGGGTAGTATCAAGGGTCAAACTGATATTTTCAGCGGTCATCTTCGCCGTTCCCGAAGGAGCATCAATCTTCTTATCATGATGAAGCTCAATAATTTCAGCCCTTTCGGCATAAGGGGCGATGGTCTCTGCAACTTTCATCATAAGGACAGCGCCGATAGCGAAGTTCGGAGCCAAAAGTATGTTCCTGCCGGTCTTATTTGCAAATTTATCTAATTCGTCAATATCGCCAGACGAAAGGCCCGTCGTCCCGATAATTACATTAGCGCCATTTTCACAAGCAGCTTCGGCATTAGTTATAGCTGAATCGCCGTTCGTAAAGTCGACAAGAACATCGGCATTCGTATCTTTGATCGTTTGGGCAGGGTCTCCGGCAAAACTGATTCCGGCTTTTACTTTTAACTCCAAGTTGCTTTGTTCGCTGGGATTTTGATCGATCGCTCCCACTAATTCCACTTCGACATCTTCTGTAACCGCCTCAACCACAGCACGTCCCATTTTTCCAGCGGCACCAGTTACTACGACTTTAATCATGGTTGTATTTTAAGCCTCTTTTATCTCTTTATCTATCATGTCTTTGTCCAAATCATCGTCGGTTATCGGTCCGATCACAGTTAGTACCATCTTTTCAGGATCAAATATCGAAGCTGCAAGTCTTTTTATGCCTTCGAGATCGACTGCGCTTACCTTCTCGACCAGTTCATCGACCGATAGTATCTCCCCGTGAATAAGCTCAGACTTGCCAAGTCTCGTCATTCGGTTCCTGGTGCTTTCAAGACCGAGCGCTAGCTGGCCCTTTATATGCTCTCTTGAGCGATTCAATTCAGCTTCAGTAATGCCCTTATCGGCTATAGAATAAAGCTCATCAAAGATTATTTTTAGTACTTCATTCATATTGTTTACCCGTGTCCCGGCGTATACCGCCAGATTACCGGTTTCCTGAAATAGCGAGTGATAAGAGAAGACTGCATAAGCCAATCCTTTTTCTTCTCTTACCTTCTGAAACAAGCGGCTGCTCATACCCCCGCCAATAACGTTCTCCATAACCGACATCGCGAATCTATCGGGATGCCTAGCATCAAGGGCAGCCGTACCCAGGCAGATATGTACCTGTTCTGTCTTCTTGTTAATTATTTTTACGCTGGAACTTGTCTTCGCGGCAATGTCCTTCATATCCATCTCGCCGTCCGCGTCTTTTACATAGAACTTATTAAGAAGATCCAGCACATCTTGGTGTTTTACATTTCCCGCTGCAGCCACCACGATGTTTTCCGGATAGTAATATTCATCAAAAAAGGTCTTCGCTTTCTTTGGATCGAAGCCCGAAACCGACTCATTGCTTCCAAGGACCGACTTACCAAGCGGGTGTTCCGGCCAGAGCGTTGCCGTAAATATATCGTGTATCTGTTCATCCGGAGTATCCTCATACATAGCGATCTCTTCTAACACTACTTGTTTCTCGGAATCCAAATGAGACTTATCAAATTTTGGATTTTGCATCATATCGGCGAGGACTTCTATACCGATATCCAAGTGTTCATCTATCAATCTTGAATAAAAGCATGTGAACTCTTTAGAAGTAAAAGCGTTAAGCTCGGCTCCGAGTGTCTCAAATGTCTCCGAAATGTCCTTAGCGCTTCTGGTTTTCGTACCCTTAAAAAGCATATGCTCCATGAAATGAGACATTCCGCCTTCCATTAAAGACTCATGTCTGGAACCTACCCCGACCCAAAAACCGATAGCGACAGAGCGCACGTTGGGAACATGCTCCGTCACTACGGTTAAGCCATTACTTAGTATCGACTTTTCATAAAATGTCATTTATCACCCGACCAAAGCGCCTATTATTCTTCGTCCTTTGGGAGCTCGACATCGACGGCGGTAAGGCTGATCTTATTCTGTTTATCAATATCCAAGACTTTCACCGGCAACATCTCGCCCTCTTGGACAATATCTTCGACCTTCTCGACTCTATGTGTCGCCAGTTTAGAGATATGGACCAGACCTTCTTTGCCTGGTCTGAGCTGGACAAAAGCTCCAAACGGCATTATCTTGACGACTTTTCCGTTATATATTTCTCCTCTTTCAATATCTTTTACGATACCTTCGATCATCTTCTTAGCTTTGTCTCCGCTCGCACCATCTTTCGATGCAATGAATATCGTACCGTCATCTTCGATATCTACATTTGCTTCCGTTTCAGCGATAATACCCTGAATCACTTTACCGCCTGGTCCGATAACTTCACGTATTTTATCCTTATGCACTTTCATCGTAATAATCCTTGGAGCAAAAGATGATAACTCTTTACGGGGTTCCGATATCGCCTCAGCCATCTTATCCAAGATAAACAATCTTCCTTCAAGCGCTTGGGATAGAGCTTTTTCAAGCACTTCTCTTGCGACCCCGGTGACCTTCATATCCATTTGTAGCGCGGTAATGCCTGCTCTTGTACCAGCTATCTTAAAATCCATATCCCCAAGAGCATCTTCCACCCCTTGAATATCAGAAAGGA
>JAUVQW010000177.1 GCA_030597945.1 Actinomycetes bacterium | reverse complement strand
TAGGTGCTAACTTTCGGTACTAAGCTTTCTTTTTGTTAGTATCAATTGTCAATCCTATAAGGAGGAACCATGGGAGTAGAAAAAGGAGACGTTCTCGATGAGGCCAGGAGATTCGATGAATCTTGTCGATTGGTCGTCGAGGTAGTGGAAGGCGGAGCCGGTTTTTCAAAGATCGACTGTTGCGGTAATGAGTTGTCCGCTGAAGACATTGTCGATGCAGCGGCCGATGTCGATCGCTCAGATCTTGATGAAAAAGAAATCATCATCGACGAGAGCAAGAACAATCCAGAGTCTTGCGGACTCAAAATCAAGGTCCAAGGCGGAGGCGCCGGACTTCAGTCTATCACTTGCTGTGGCAACGAGCTGACAGTCGAAAAGGATGCCGTTTAAGTTCTAAAGGTTAGTCGACACCTGAGTTTAGCGGTCGCTGCCTAGGACAAATTTGCGACCCTAAGCTCGGATGTTTGCTTTCTCTATCTAAACAAACACTCTTTATGACGCATTATCCCAGCACCCTACCCAGAAAACTTGCCCAAAGAGCCATCGGCTGATACTATAAATAATATAGTCAAATGGAGGAAAAATGCCTTTTCTGGCAAAAATCCTGATTTTTGTTGCAGTTGTCATTATTTTAAATATTCCTTTCGGGTCGTATCGAAATAAGACCCGAAAATTTTCTGTTTCCTGGTTTGCATCGATCCACCTGCCGATACCGTTAATAATATTGATGAGAAGATCGCTATTCCAGGAGTCAATAGATATTTGGTCTCTTAGCATATCCCCTCTCTGGATAATTCCGTTTTCTATTAGCGCAGCCGTCTACGGCCAGATGCTGGGTAAAAGATTTAAGTGGTTCGGTACTTTTGAAGCTTCCAGCTCCGAAGAGACGCCGGCTAAGCAAACGGTTGAGCCCGAATCAGCTTTAGAGTAGAATCTCTTTATCTTAAATTTAAGGAAATTAATTGATCACAACTTATAACATCGGTAATTGGCAAGCTCGCACTTGGTGGCAGTGGAACTACGCTTTCGCGGGCCTGCTTTTATCCGGCTGATATTTGAGAATCACCAGATAAAAATGTAAGCTTGGTCCGCAATAAATATTGCGGATTTTTTTATTTTATTAAAGGAGAAAAAATGAGTGAAAAAAAAGATGAACTGATACCAGCTATTATCCAAGACCACAAAACAGGCGAGGTCCTGATGCTCGCTTATATGAACGATGAATCACTAAAAAAAACTATCGAGACCGGCACCACTTGGTTTTGGAGCCGGAGCAGGCAAAAGTACTGGAACAAAGGCGAATCATCGGGAAATACCCAGATAGTAAAAGAGCTACTTTACGATTGTGACGAAGATACATATCTGGTGCTAGTCGAGCAGATAGGTGGGGTCGCCTGCCACACGGGAAATAGAAGCTGTTTTTACAGATCGATGTATGAAGCAGATGATCACACTAAAGAGCCATTTTCGCCCAGGAATGACGATGGCAGTATCTTTTCAAGCTTATTTGAAGTAATCGAGGATAGGAAGAAAGAAATGCCTGACGACTCCTACACCGCGTCCCTTCTAAAGGAAGGCGTGGACAAGATTTGCGACAAGATCGAGGAAGAAAGCGCCGAAGTAGTCGAGGCGGCAAAAATAAAAGCCGGTGACGAGGTAGTCTGGGAAGCAAGTGATCTTATTTATCATCTATTTATTCTGCTAGCCGCGAAAGAGCTTACATTAAATGATGTTGAAAAAGAACTGTTAAAGAGAAGAGGAAAAAATTAAAAAGACTTACTCCATATCAAAAGAAGAGTTTTTGGATCTCTCAGGTGATTATAATCTTATCCCTGTGTATAGAGAGATAATTGCCGATATGGAGACACCGGTCTCCGCTTTTA
>JAUVQW010000077.1 GCA_030597945.1 Actinomycetes bacterium | reverse complement strand
GTTCAATACCCAGGCCATCAGCCTCGATCGCTATGGAAACGCTTTTTAAAGCGGTAAAAGGCGGGCAGACGACTACATCGACTCCGACGGCACCGTAACCAAGCCTTTTCTCAATATCTTGCACCAAAAGAACTGCCTGTACTGCCGTTTTAAACATCTTCCAATTACCGGCGATTATCGGTTTTCGCAAAACTACAACTCCTTATCTTCCAGAGCCATGACGCCCGGCAGGTCAGCGCCCTCTAAAACCTTCATCGAAGCGCCTCCTCCGGTCGAGACAAATGAAATTTTATCCTCTAGCCCAAATCTCTTTAACGCAGCATCGGAATCTCCCCCTCCGACTATGGATAAAGCGCCCTTTCTTGTCTGTTCGGCGATGGCCTCAGCGACTCGTAACGTTCCTTGTGAGAAGGCCTCTATCTCGAAGACTCCCATAGGCCCGTTCCAAAAGATCGTCTTTGCTCTTGCTAAAACAGGTTGATAGATATCTATAGTCTGCGGACCGATATCAAGCCCCATCCAACCATCCGGGATATTGTCAACAGTAGCTACTTTCGATGTCGCTTCCTTCGATATCTCCTCGGCAATGATGACATCCGATGGAAGATAGAAAGATACCCCTTTTTCCCGGGCTTTCTTTAGTATCCCTCGAGCCATATCTAGCTGTTCTTCTTCGACTAAGGAGTTCCCAACTGACAGGCCCTTGGCTTTTAGAAATGTAAAGCACATTCCACCGCCGGTAAGAATACCGTCTACATTATCTATCAGCTTGTCAATGACTCCGATCTTATCGGATATCTTATTACCGCCTAGAACAGCAAAAAATGGGTGTTTTGGAAATTTCATCAAATTTTCCAGATGATCGATCTCGGACTCAAGTAAGAATCCGGCAACAGACGGTAGATAGTCCGTCACCCCGACTACGGAGGCATGTGCCCTGTGGGAGGTACCAAAAGCATCACTCACATAGATATCGGCTATCGAAGCGAGTTTGCTGGCGAACTCGGGGTCGTTTTTTGATTCACCCGGATAAAATCTTATGTTTTCAAGGAGTACGATATCTCCGGGGGACATCGAGTCGACTGCTTCACTCACTTCACCGTTTACTGACCTATTTAATTTTTTTACGGGAATGCCTAGCTTTTCGTTTAAGTAGTGCGCTACCGGATCGAGCCGGAATTCATCGACGACCTCTCCTTTGGGGCGGCCCAAATGCGTTACCAATACGATTTTTGCCCCTTCTTCTTTTAAGTACTGTATAGTCGGAAGGGCAGAGCAAATCCTCGTATCATCTTCAACTTCGCCATCAGTGATAGGAACATTGAAATCTACGCGAACAAGGACCCTTTTCCCTTTTACATCGATATCGCGCACCGTCTTCTTGGTAAACATGCTCTTTAGTTCCTCTTTCTCGCCGGCTCGAGGTTCCGGCACCCCTCTCTCGTCTGCCAACTATCCGCACCTCCGCTTAAGCCATTTTTTTGATTTTTGATCACTTAACAATAAATTTTATGAGATCGACGACCCTTTGAGAGTAGGCCATCTCATTGTCATACCATGCAAAGACTTTTACCGTTGTTCCGTTGACCATAGTAAGTGGAGCGTCAAAAACCGATGAATGAAGGTTACCGACAATATCGATTGATACTAACGGATCCTCTGAATATTGTAATATTCCCTTCATCTGGCTTTCGGCCGCTTTTTTCATCGCCGCGTTGACTTCCTCGGTTGTTGTCTCTTTTATCGTCTCTACCACCAGATCGACTAATGATCCATCGGGCGTAGGTACTCTAAGAGCGACACCATCAAATTTTCCTTCAAGCTCCGGTATGACTAAGCCGATCGCGTAAGCTGCTCCGGTAGAGGTTGGAATGATAGATAAAGCAGCAGCCCGCGCTCTTCTTGGATCTTTATGGTAAAGATCCAAAGTATTTTGATCATTTGTATAAGCGTGGCAGGTAGTCATAAAACCTCTGGCTATGCCAAAATTTTCCATGATGACTTTCGACACGGGTGCCAGCCCATTTGTAGTGCAGGAGGCGTTTGAGATTATATTATCTTTATCCTTATCGTACATATAGTCATTTACCCCGAGCACCATGGTTACATCCGGGTCATCGGAGGGAGCGGATATGATAACTTTCTTTGCGCCGGCATCGAGGTGTCTTGCCGCCCCATCCCGCTTAGTAAAAAAACCGGTCGACTCGATTGCTACCTCGACCCCCATACTTGACCAAGGAAGAGATCCGGGATCCTTCTCCGCCAACACTATAAACTCTTCTCCGCCTACGATCAGGGTGTTACCGTCTACGCTGATATCTTCATCTAAAACACCGTGCACTGAATCATATTTCAAAAGGTTAGCAAGACTAGCGGCCGGGGCCAGATCATTAATAGCCATAATCTCGATATCCGGATCAAGATATGCTCTTCGAAATACATTTCTCCCTATCCGGCCAAAACCATTAATTCCGACTTTAACTCCCATTATCTACCTCCACTTTTTAGCTTTTCCTCATAGCTTGTTTATTATTAGATCGTAATTAATTTCTTATACCCATCTTTAACTCAATCAATTAGTTAAACGTCCTAATCTTAACCCCTAAACTTATCTGCCAGTTGCTTGATTCTTCTTATCCGATGATAGACAGCGGACTTACTCAATTTGGGATCATGCTCTTTTCCCAATTCTTCGAGGCTGGCCTCGGGATTCGCCAGGCGCGTTCTGGCAAGAGTTGAAAGACCTGCCGGAAGATTATCCAGCCCCATCTCCTCGTCGATAATAGCGATATCACTCAGTTGAGAAAGAGCGGCTTCGACCGATTTATTTAGATTAGCAGTATCGCAGTTTACCAGCCGGTTCACCGAAGCCCGCATGCTCTTAATAATCCTGACATCTTCCCATTTTAAGAGAGCGGTATGCGCACCTATCAAAGCCAGGAACTGAACCATCGGCTCGGTTCCCTTAAGATATATTAAAAAACGATTTTTTCTCTCTCGGATCTTCGGATATAGGTCAAAACGGTTCATTAATTTTACGGCATCTCCTGCTAAGCCATAGTTATCTGTGCTCAGCTCAAAATGATATTTTCCTTTGGGATCGCCGATAAATCCACCACCCATAAACAGGCCCCTTAGATAAGCCACGGCACAACAACTCTTCTTTATAAGTCTTGGCACAATGCCATACTTGATGTTCAGAGAATCATCCAAAATACCTAGTTCATTTAAAGATTGGACCATCTTTGGATTCTCAGGAATATAGACAAGGTAGTTATTGGCGTCGCTTAAGCGAAACCTTCTTACGGTGACTTCTCCACGCATATCAAATAGATCATTAAAAAGTTTCAAAACTTTTCTCGCAACTGCCGCATTTTCCGTGGATATATGTAAAGCGTAACGATTTGGTTGCCCCTGAAGGTGCAGGCTACCGCTAATATGAATAATAGCCGAAAGTTCGGCTATTTGACAACACATCTTTCTCGGTTGCTGATGAGCCAACTCATCTTTTACTTGAGATGAAAAAGGCACTAGTCTCTACCTGCCTTTATTCATTAATGCTTTTAGCGTCCCACTATTATAAATATATGGTTCCTTAACTCGTTCTTTTTACTTCCTCGAGACTTTTGAAAAATGACCGAAACTTCGCCATTGATCGCCAATTGCCTTTGACCGTTACCCGTATAGCCGATCCCACTACTTTAAATGATCTAATCCCTCGAAATGAGCTCTTTTTTTGTAACTTTTCTTAACACTTCTCCCAGCTTATCGGCGTCGTGGCGAGATAAATTGTTGCCATCAACAACATCAGCAATAACCTGGGTAACCCTATCTTCTTTTAAGTCATCGGATATCGACACCGGTGGGCTTTTTGCGTCCGCCAGCTCATTTAGAGAATCAAAGTCGAGATTCATTTTATTGGCGATCATAACATCGACTATTTTTTTTCCGGTATGCTTCTCTATTGCTTCCAGATGGTCTTTCGTTGTAAAACCATCGGTCTCTCCCGGTTGTATTACCGTATTACAGATAAATACCGTCTGAGCACTACTATTAACGATGGCGTCGCATACCCCCTTTACCAGCAAATTAGGGAGTAGGCTTGTAAACAGGCTTCCCGGACCAAGAATTATCTGATCGGCATCTTCGATCGCTCTTACGGTCTCAGTATTCGCTTCGGGATCTGGGGGTTCAAGCCGGATAGATTTTAGAGGCCTTAGCCTGTTTGCCACATTGCATTGCCCGCAGACTTCACCCTCTGGCTCTAGTTCCGCGCAGAGAGTAATATCTTCTTTCGTAGGAGGAAGTACTTGTCCTTTTGCTCCAAGCAGCTCCCTTGCGTGAGATAATGCTTTTTCAAAATCACCGGTGATATCGGTAAGAGCGGCGATAATCAAATTTCCCAGTGCATGGCCTCGAAGTCCTTCGCCTTTATCAAAACGGTACTGAAAAAGCTGGCTGACGATGTTGCCGTTTGAGAGGGCTACAAGGCAGTTTCGACTATCTCCGGGAGGAGGCATGCCGAACTCCTCTCTTAATCTTCCCGAGCTTCCACCATCATCGGCCACTGTTGCGACCGCCGTAATATCGTCACAATATTTTTGGATGCTCTCCAGTGCTATCGGAAGGCCATGGCCGCCGCCGATGGCGACGACTTTAAGATCTCTGCTCATTTAGTTTGAAAATCCTTTCCCAAGTCCCGGTGGCGAATAGCTACGTTATAGCCTTTCTTCTTTAAAAAATCTCCCGTTTCCTCTGTCAAAGTAACCGAGCGATGGGTCCCACCGGTGCACCCAAGGGCGATTGTTAGGTATGACTTTCCCTCTTTTACATAGTAAGGGAGGATGAACGCTAAAAGATCAAAGAATTTATCAATAAACTCTTTCGTCTCCGTCCGCTCGAGAACAAAATTCCTTATCTGCTCGTCTTTACCGGTAAAATCTTTTAACTCATCAATATAGTGAGGATTTGGAAGAAATCTGACGTCGATGACGAGATCGGCATCTACTGGAGCTCCGTACTTATAACCGAAAGAAACAATAGTGACAAAGAGCGTCTTCTGTTTTTCTAGACCGAGGAAGTAGGTCCTTATCTGATCTCTTAGATCATTTGCCAGGATCTCGGAAGTGTCCATAACAATATCAGCGTTACCTTTTAGAGCTTCAAGAAGTTGCCTCTCTTCTTTTATACCGACACTTACGCTGCCTTCCGGTGCCAAGGGATGGCGCCGTCTAGTCTCTTTAAACCGGTTGAAAAGAACTTCATCGCTTGCCTGAAGAAAAAGGATACTATACGGAACACCGTTCTTCTCAAGATTTACTAGCTCTTGCTGTAGGTCGTTGAAGAACTCTCCGCCACGAACGTCAATGACAAGGGCGACCTTTTTTATATTGCTTCCCGGAATAAGACAGAGCTCCGCCATTCTTGAAATTAGGGTGGGCGGGAGATTATCCACGCAAAAATAGCCCATGTCTTCAAAGCAGCGGATCGCCTCCGATTTGCCAGCGCCTGACTGACCGGTTATAACGACAAACTGGATAGAAGAACTTATTCCCTTTTCTTCCTTTTCCACACCCTTTTCTGACTTCTTCATCTACCGCTTTCTCTATGAATGTGGCTTAGATAGTGAATTAACTATCGAAATCGACAACGCCACAACAATTGCTTGCCACCAACCTATAATTTTAAACGAAGGAGACATTAAAAACGATACCAAATACAACATAAACACATTTACTAAAAGGGTGGACAATCCAAAGGTAAGTATTCTAAAGGGCACCAGTATCAGTAAAAGAAGGGGACGTAGAATCAGATTAAAGAGGCCAAGAAGCACAGAAGCGATAAGTGCCGCCGCAAAACTACTGATAAAGATAAGTGAAGGAG
>JAUVQW010000031.1 GCA_030597945.1 Actinomycetes bacterium | reverse complement strand
TGGGAAGAGGAGGGAGCTTTTACGGGAGAAGTATCTCCATCGATGCTAAAAGATCTTGGAGTCAAGTATGTGATAATCGGCCATTCTGAGAGGCGCCAATTTTTTGGTGAGACAGATGAGAAAGTAAATAAAAAGGTCAAAGCAGCGCTTGCTTTCGGATTAAATCCGATCGTATGTGTCGGCGAAACCCTTAAAGAGCACGATGGAGGGTTGGCAAATAAGGTAGTTCAGGAACAATTGATAAACGGCTTAAAAGACATTGCTAAAGATGAAGCAGGAGAGATCGTTGTCGCTTACGAGCCGATCTGGGCGATCGGAACCGGAAGAAACGCCACTCCCGAAGATGCCAATGATGTGATCAGACATGTAAGGGCGGTTTTGGGATCGATCTTTTCACCGGAAATTGCCAGGGAGATTCGGATCCAATATGGAGGCAGTGTAAAACCGGAAAATATACGCCTTTTAATGGAAGAATCTGATATTGATGGAGCACTCGTCGGCGGTGCTAGCTTAAAGCCGGATACCTTTGTCGATATTATAAAGTACGATCAATGATCTTCTCTTAAAACATTGTCTTCATACTCTGATTCGATCATGTATTTGTGCTTTGCTTCTTGTTCCGCCAAGAAATCAAATAAGTGAAAGATATCGCTATCCTTGGGAAAATTGGCTGCCAGGCTAAGATAGCTTCTGTGTGATTGTTCTTCCGCCTTCATCGCCATTATAAGAACGTCTTGGTACCTGATGTCAGGAGAGAACTTAATATCTTTTAGATAATCGCTTATCTTTAGATCCGGCGTACTATGCTCTGTCTCCTCTGGGACTTTTTTCATATCTAACTCTTCTAACAAATCCTTATGGTGCATCTCCATCTTGGCCAGCTCATCAAATTTCTCTCGTGAACCAAACGTTTCGGCGATACCGGCTAGCTGTGTGTAGTAGGCAGCCATCTCGCCCTCTTTTTCAATAGCAAAGTCTACCGCTTCATCTATAGTGTTCATCTTTCCTCCTTGAGACGCTTTTCTGACACTTGCTTTCTTCAACAAGTCAATATTGATTAAGCTTATTATTGATTTTTACCACAAATCAAAAAAGTTTCACCCAAATATGCCAGTGTTATAATTTATTATTGAGTCTTTAAGGAGTGATGATCTGTCTAGGCCAAAACCAGTCTGTCTGATAATAATGGACGGTTTCGGGGTAGCCCCCCCGGGGCCTGCTAACGCCATTCATTTAGCGTCCACACCGACTATCGATAAACTAAATACTGATTATCCTCATACGGAGCTTTTTGCTTCCGGAGAAGATGTCGGTCTTCCTAAAGGATTTATGGGTAATTCTGAGGTCGGCCATCTAAATATCGGGGCCGGGCGCATAATATATCAGGATCTGACAAGAATAGATCACTCGATCGAAACCGGAGAATTCTTTGAAAATCCGGCAATTAACGATCTTTTTAAGGAACTTATTATTAAAGATAAGCCTCTACATCTGATGGGCCTTCTATCAGACGGGGGAGTTCATAGCCATAACACTCATCTCTACGCGTTACTTAAGTTAGCTAGAATGAAAGGGCTTAAAAAAGTCTTCATCCATGTTTTTCTTGATGGTAGGGATGTGCCCCCTAAGAGTGCCGCAGAATTCATCGAAGATCTAGAGAAAGAAATAAAATCGATCGGAGTCGGAAAAGTGGCTACCGTATCAGGGCGGTACTACGGGATGGATAGAGACAACAGATGGGACCGGATAAAGCTTGCATACGACGCCATCGTATACGGTCAAGGATTACGAGCTGTCGATGCAAAAACAGCCGTAATAAACTCCTACAGTCAAGATAAGGGAGACGAGTTTGTGCTCCCGACTATTGTTGCCGAAGAAGATCGTTCGTCAAAAATCCATGATGGTGACGGTATTATCTTTTTTAATTTTAGGGCAGATCGCGCCAGGCAAATTAGCAAAGCACTCTTTAAAGAAGTGTTCGAGAGTTTTGATACCGGCCCGAAAAGGCCGGATGTTAGGCTTATTACATTTACAGAATATGATAAAGATCTCGGCGCACCGATCGCTTTCTTGCCGAATGATCCTAAAAATACATTAGCCGATGTCATTGCTGATAATGGGCTTACACAGTTTCATACGGCTGAGACCGAAAAATATGCTCACGTCACATTTTTTCTAAACGGCGGGGTGGAAAAGGCAAAGAAGGGGGAGGACCGCTTGTTAATACCCTCTCCTCAAATCGCGACTTACGATCTGCAACCGGAGATGAGTGCTACTCAGGTCGGGCAAGCGGTATGTAATAGTATAGCCGATGATAAATATGATGTAGTGATCGCAAACTTTGCCAACCCCGACATGGTAGGCCATAGCGGGCAAATCGAGGCGACAATTAGTGCTATCGAGACGGTCGATCGCATTTTGGGCGAGATCATCGACTGTGTTTCCAATAAAGGCGGAGAATTGCTTATCCTGTCTGACCACGGAAATGCCGAGACGATGGAGGAAAAAGGCGGTCCATGGACGGCTCACACTAAAAACAAAGTACCACTCTGGTACGTATCAAAAAACGGTGGCGGACTCGAAATCGGGGGACGCCTTGCTGACGTAGCGCCCACACTTCTTGACATCTTAGGATTAGATAAACCGATTGAGATGACGGGGAAAAGTCTGATCGAAAAAGATTAAAAAGTATTTGATTGAGTCGGCTGTAAGTTTAAGTAGCTACTAAAAAGTCTATATGCTAACATATTTCATGGAGAAAACATGGTAGTATTTGTGGTCATAATTCATTCACTTATCGCTCTTGGACTTATCGGAGCCATACTTCTTCATTCCGGAAAAGGCACTGGCCTTTCAAGTTCAATGGGGGGAAATGTCTCCTCGGGGACGTTTGGCGGTACTGGAGTTATAGAGAAAAACCTGGACAGGTTTACTATAGTGCTCGGTGTCCTATTTGTGTTTACCACGATCATTCTGGTTGTGCTTGTTTAGGGTCTGATTTAAGTTTTATCCAAAAAGCGTCGATAAAATTTTTTGCCGTTTAAGCAAAGGCTTGGCTACTAAATATTAGAGAGGTGCTTGTATTGGAGAGACTAAAAAGACTGCTCATCGTATTATCTGTCTTCATCGTTCTAAGTTTGATCGTATCTGGTTGTAATCAGTCGGAAAAAGATGATGGAAAAGAAGTTTCAAAATCTGGGGGAGACTTTAACTTTTTCCTTTTTGAACCGGCGGCGATAGATCCGCTAAATGTTCAAGAGAGCGAAGGATTTCAAGTCGCTACCCAGTTATTCGACGGGTTAGTAACTTATGACCCCAAGACAATGGAAGTTAAACCGGCAGTAGCTAAGTCGTGGGAAAGTAATGACGAGGCAACGGTATTCACTTTTAACCTTAGAGACGACTCCAAATTTCAAAACGGAAAAAAAGTAACTGCCCAAAGTTTTAAAGACGCATGGACAAGAGTCGCGGATCCGAATAATGAATCACCGACTGCTTATCACTTGGCACCGATTAAGGGTTTTAACGAGTTACAATCGGGCGACTCTACTGATCTTGTCGGCGTAAAAGCAATCGATGACGAGACTCTTGAAGTGACCATTGAGCGTCCCTTTTCCGAGTTTCCAACAATACTTGGGCATCCCGTCTTTTCTCCTGTAGACATTGAAGAGGTAGATAAAGATCCGGCGGCGTTTGCGGAAAAACCGGTCGGTAATGGGCCTTTTAAGATGGCTGAACCCTGGGACCATGGAAAAGGTATTAGTCTTGAGAAATTTAGTGATTATTATGGTGAGGAGCCATTTCTTGATACCGTTGATTTTAAGATATTCGCCGATTTAGATACCGGTTTTTTGGAGTTTAAAAGCGGTAGCCTTGATTCTGTACCGATTCCCCTTGGCCAAGTGGGGGCGACTAAGGAGGAGTTCGGCGATAAAGCCATAGTAGGTGACCCTCAACAAAGCCTGGACTTCATCGGTTTCAATCTAAACAGTTCGCCGTTTAAGGACAATCCCGACTTAAGAAAGGCGATCGGAGAGGCTTTAGATAAAGATGGAATGGCAAAGGCCATTTATGAAGGGACGAGGGTTCCAACGGATAGGATATTGCCGCCTTCTTTAAGCGGAGAGAAAGATGAAGGTGATCATGGCGCGGACGTTGAGAAAGCAGAAGATCTGTTAAAGGATGCCGGCTTTCCCGAAGGCAAGGGTCTTTCGACGATCAAACTCAGTTATATTGCCGGAGAGAGCGACCAGGATGAGCTTGCCCAAGCCATCCAGTCCGATCTAGGTAAGGTCGGGATCAAAGTCGAGATCGAAGGTATGGAAGCAGGCGCTTTCTTTGACGCACTCTTTGCTGGGAAGCTACAGATGTATCTTTTAAACTGGACTGCTGATTACCCAACGCCGGACAGTTTTCTTTACTCATTATTTCATTCTGAGAGCGAGAATAATATAGCCGGATACCAGAATGATGATTTCGACGAACTTTTGTCGAGTGCCAGAGAGACAACCGATACCAAAGAAAGAAAAGAACTACATAATGAAGCAGATGAGAAAATAATAAAAGATTCTGTCATTATTCCTGAGTTCTTCCAGGGAAGCGCATCTCTTATTGCTAAGGATGTCGAGGGTTATAAACTAAACGCTCAGAATATCGTTGAACTTAAAGATGTATGGTTTAAAAAGTAAGTTTAGGCGTTAGATAACCTTAAGAAGTCGCTCGCCAAATCTTTGGCGGGCGACTGGTAGGTAGGTAATTTAGCAAGATGTGGCGGTATGCGGCCAAGAGACTGATAGAGACGATCCTTGTAATTCTTGGAGTAACCTTTTTAGTCTTCGCTATCTTCCATTTAGTTCCAGGGGACCCGATAACCGTTCTCTCCGGAGGCAGGACCCTTCCTTCATCAGTTGAGACAAATCTTAGACAGAGTTTCGGTCTCGATAAGCCATTATATCTTCAATACTTTTACTACGTTAAGAATATTTTTACCGGTGATCTAGGAATGTCTTTTAGTAAAAACAGGCCGGTAATCGAGATCCTTAAAGAGACTTATCCTAACTCTATAAGGCTTGCAATGGCTGCGATCATGATCGAAACTATTGTCGGAATAGGAGTCGGTCTCTATTTCGCTGTAAGAAGAAGCAGATACAATGACGCGATCATGACAGTCTCAACAAGCCTTCTTATCTCGATACCTGTTTTTTGGTTGGCGATGATCCTGCAGCAGATTTTCGGGGTCAGATTAAAGTGGTTGCCGGTGTCGGGTATGGGTGACGGAAGTTTAAGATATTATATACTGCCGGTCATCACCCTCTCCTCTGTTTTTATAGCTTACGTGGCACAGACAATGCGCTCAAATATGATCAAAGTAATGGGAGAGGATTATATTCGGACAGCTAGAGCAAGTGGTATTACCGAATCCAAAGTCATAAGGAAATACGGTTTGAAGAATGCGATATCTCCCGTTATTACACTTATTGGTATCGATCTAGGTGCCTTGATGGGTGGGGCTGTTGCTACGGAAGTGATTTTCAACTGGCCCGGTATAGGTAATCAGATATATCTGGCGATCCTAGCTCGAGACCGTCCTTTAGTCATGGGGGCGGTACTGACTCTTGTCATAATATTTATTTTCATAAATTTTCTGGTAGATGTTTCCTATTCATATTTTGATCCCAGGATAAGAAATAGTGAAGGAAGATAGCGGTGCCTAAGAGTGAAAAAGCTAAGTTGATGGGTGAGAGTCAGAACATGTTTAATAATAAAATTATCATCGGCACTGTAATGATCTTATTTTTTATTCTTTTTTCCGTTTTTGGAACTCTGATTGGACCGAGTTCAGATTTAAGTCAAGATTACGATCTATCTTTAAAGCCGCCATCACTCGAACACCCCTTTGGAACTGATCTTCTGGGCCGGGATATGTATATTAGGGCGGTCCAGGGCGGGCGCATATCACTTCTAGTAGGATTTTTATCGATCATCGTCTCGCTGCTTGTCGGTCTTCCTCTAGGTGCGATTGCTGGTTATTATGGGGGCTGGATAGACACGCTTATCATGAGGTCGGCCGATATTTTTCTTTCTATGCCAACGATACTTGGGGCATTGCTAATTATGGCATTAATCGGTCCCGGCCTTATAAATATACTGATCGTCTTTTCAATGCTTGGGTGGGCGTATATAGCCAGACTGTTTCGATCAAACGTTATATCGATAAAGAATAGTGATTTTATTTTATCGGCTAGGGGGCTTGGGGCAAGTGGACCAAGGATAATCTTTCGCCATATCGCACCAAACAGTGTTGGCCCGGTACTATTATTTGCGCTGATGAATATAGGTACGGCAATTCTCGCTGAGTCGGTACTTAGTTTTCTGGGTGTTGGCCTTCAACCGCCGGTAGTCTCCTGGGGGTATCTGCTTTCAGAGTCTGTGACGCGCTATATGGTGGCTCCTTGGCTGATGTATTTTCCTGGTGCCTTACTGACTCTTACTGTCATAGGCTTTACTTTGATAGGTGAGGGAGTAAGTTCCGCTTTTGATCCTAAGGAGAGATATGAGTAAACCTCTACTTAAGGTTGATGATCTGAGTCTTTCAACAAAGAGAGGAAAAGAGATCTTAAAAAATGTCTCTTTAGATCTAGTCGAGGGAGGCTCTCTTGGGCTTTTGGGAAGTTCAGGGTCGGGAAAGAGTACCTTAGCGCTGGCGATCAAGGGCCTTACCAGAAACTCTTTTTCAATGTCAGGTCGTATAATTTTTAATGGGACTGAATTAGTACGTGGGAAAATCAAAAAAGAGATAGGCATGATCTTTCAAGACGTTGCTTCGTCTATAAACCCCGCTTTTACCGTATATGATCAGCTAAGCGACGTAATAAGTGAGAGCAAGAAGGTCTCGAAGGCCGATGCCCGCGCGCTTGCCGAAGAGATGCTTATAAACTTCGGCATTGGCAGCTCCAACGGGAGTGGATCGTATCCCCATCAGTTAAGCGGTGGGATGAAGCAACGTTTCTTAGTGGCAATGGGTATAGCTACAGAGCCGTCGTTATTGATAGCCGATGAACCTTCCTCGAGCCTTGACATCTTTGCTTCCACTGATGTTTTGAAGTTGATCGATGAGTATCGAAAGAGTTCAGGGTGTGCTCTTATTCTTATCAGCCATGATCTTTCCGTTTTAAGAGCGATGGTAAGCGATGTAGCCGTGATGGATGAGGGTCGAATCAAAGAGACGGGCTCATTATTGGAAGTGATCGATCATCCAAAAAGTGATGCCGCAAAACTTTTGGTCGATTCTGAACTTACTGTGGAGAGAGCATTGGAGCTTCGCTTAAGTAGGCAAGATAAGCAGGCAGATAAGGAGGTGGCCGATGTTAAAAGTAAATGATCTCTCAAAAAGCTACCGGGTTCAAGGCGGAAGGGCAAAGGCTCAAAGCCAAGAAGTCTTAAAAAAAATAAGTTTTGAACTAAAAAAAGGTGAAGTCATTGGAATCATCGGAGAAAACGGAAGTGGTAAATCCACGCTTGCAAAGATATTGATGGCCCTTTCAAAGCCGTCAACGGGTAAGGTGTTTTTTGAAGGCCGCGATATTTTTAAGATGAAAAAACGTGAACTGATGGATTATCGAAAAGATGTTCAGATCGTTTGGCAGAACCCGGATACCGCTCTGAATCCGATGATGACTGTAGAAAGCGCCTTACTTGAACCGTTAAGAATCCATCGCATTAAAGATGGTGATCATCATTTTAAAAGAATAAGTGAAGCCCTTCAGTTGGTTGGATTGGTCGGCGAGCATCGAATAAAATATCCGCATCAGCTAAGCGGCGGTGAGCGCCAGCGCGTTGCTATTGCCAGGTCGCTTATCCTTGAGCCCAAATTATTGATATTAGACGAACCGCTTTCTCAATTGGATGCCGCCCTAAGGCTTCGACTTTTAGAGACTCTGCTTAAAATAAAAGAAAAGCGCGGGATCTCTTATCTCTATATAAGTCACGACCTCGCCTCTCTTGGGTATTTATCGGATAAAGTACTCATATTTAATGGTGGAATTGTTGAAAGAGAATTGAGTATCGAAGATATTTTGTCGCAGGATACCTCTTTTTTTGAAGAAATGATCACGCTTAGATCGTAACCAACAGAACAAAACTTTGAAAAACTCCCTTTAGAAATCCTCCCTACTTCCGATATATGATTATAAAGATAATTAGTAAATAGTTGTTATATATTTTATTAGGATCGTCGCTAAATACTGCACAAAACATACTAAAGCGATGTCGATCTCATTAGAAAGCTAGGAGTAAATGAGAGAAAAGATAAAGATAGTCATCGCTCATAATCATCGGCTTGTAGGCCAAGCGCTTGTAGAGACGCTCTCGTCGCAGCCTGCTTTTCAAATAGTGGGCTGGTCGAAACTATTTTTGGAAGCACAGCAATTGGCAATGGACTATAATGCCGACATTATAGTCACTACTTCTTCATTGGCTGGCAATAATTCCATAAAGACCGGAGGAAGCGATCTTTTAGTGATCCCTCTTTATGACGGCAGGCCGAGTGAGAACGGCTCAAATCAAAGTACCAGGATTTCACTAAACAGTGACATCAAAGATCTTCAAAATTTAATACTTTCATTGGCTGCCAAGAATAGCCACGACTTAGTGGAGGTGGCCGCAGACGGCGACGGGTTTACTGACTCACTTACCGCAAGAGAGCGCGAGATATATAGCTTGATCGCCGAGGGGCTATCTAACCAGCAGATCGGAAATCTTCTGTTTATAACCGAGAGAACCGTTAAATATCACGTGAGTAACGTCCTTCGAAAACTGAATGTCGGCTCTCGCACAGAAGCGGCGGTAAGGTACGTTCAGGCGGCAAAATAATTCACAGCTCTCCTTTTTTATTTCCTAAACACTTTTGAAAACTGGTAAACGACCAGTACAGCAAATGTAGTAGAGATGATAAGAAGGATCAGTATCAGCCAGGCGGGAAGAAGAGCTTTTTTATTTATAGAGCTAGATATTTCAGCAAGCGGCTTTTTTGAAAATACTTTGAAGGCAAGGTCCCCTCTTTTTTTTGTTGAGTTCACATATAATGAACCATTTTTATATATGTCATTTTTGGATTTCCAAATAGTTACCCTTCCTCCTTCATCTAATGACGCGGTGAGAGTAGCTTTTATCAATCCGCCCTTTCTGACTTTAACGGGTGGAAACCAAAATTAGAATTGGGCGAAATCAGACTGGTAATCAATATTTCGGGAGGCACTAACGAGCCGTTCACCTTCAATAGTTTGTCCATTTTTTGAGCGAAGCGTTTCTGCCAATTTAAGATGAAGAGTTCCCTTTAAGTTCTTATCTAGTACTCCGGGTACTACAAATAAGCCTGTGATGTTATCTGTGGTTGCGACAAAAGTCTGAGATATGTTTACATCGGGAGCGACCGCCACCATATCTCCGGTGAAGCCGAGTCCGGTAACTTGGCTTGTGCTTTGAAAAGCAAATGGCCGTGATCCGACAACGATCAGCGGCAGCGATATTATTATGATAACAAGGATTAGTTTTTTCATCTAATAATAGAATGGAACAATATAGTTATAGATTACTAACAGGTCAAACAAGAAAAAACCTCCGAAAAGTGAAGTCAGGGCTAACCCGACTTGACCACTTGGGACGAGCTTGCTCATTCCAAAGGACATAAAAAATATTACCGGTACGGCTACTATAAAGTTGTAACGGCCACCAGATCCTGCCCCAAATGCGTCATAGTATCCTGTTGCCGCGTATGACAAGATAATCGAAGAGATAAAGAAGATCATGATAAGCAACATCGAAATGTCAGTCTCTTTTAATCTAGCCAGTATACTGTCATTCCAATTCCTACCTTTTTCTCTTTTCTTATAAAAATCTAAAATGGCTGCGATGATCGATACAATGATGCCTGTGAGTGCCAGCAGGGCTAGAAAATCCAGTATTTGGTACATTCTTTCACCCAGGGGAATGTCCCACCAGCCAAAGTGGCCCCAGAATTGTCTAAACATCCTACTTCTAAAGTGCAAATCATTTGATGCGAGTGCTCCTTTTGCAATAATCGTACTCCACTCATTAAATTTATTATTTCGAAGAAGAAACATTATCGGTAAAAATGTTACCGATAATAGTGTAGTGGAGAGCGCTACATTTTTTATCCGCAAAGATAATGGGTGGTAGCCTCTCGATCTAAGTTTTGACCATATTAATCTGACGGCTACCAATATTGCGATCATAGAAAAAGAGACAAGAACAATATTAAAACGTTGTTTCGTCAAAAGACCACCGATGATTATTGCAGCTATTGCTAGCGTTCTTTTTACGCTTGCGCCTCTTTTTATCAGTAAAATACCTTGCCAGAAAAGAAGGGCGCAAAAAGTATCAAGTAGGGCGTCAGCTTGAACGGAGCCGGAGACATATATAAGTTGTGGGTTTAAAACTAGCAAGGACGGCACACTATAGTGCATAAAGATATTGTCGGGAAACACTTCTTTGGCAATCAGGAAGCCAATATAGGATAGTAGCACGAGCTGAGTAAGTCCGAAGAGGCGGATCATAAAGACGGCCCCGCTCTCCCCCCACATATTTCCAAGATAGTAAAAGGGTGAAGCTAAAAGATAGTATAAAGGAGGATGATCGATCTGTGGTTCTGCTGAAAATCCGGGAATTTTATTCTGCTCTGTTACAACTATAATTTCGCCGAAATAACGATCTTCATCGTAAGCCTGCCATTTTGGAATAAGAGCGATAAATATCATGCCATTGATAAGGCCGAAGATAAGGATCAGGACGATAACTAAGCGCTTATTCCCATCTCTATTTTTCCCCGAAGCAGTAATAAGATGTACCTTTAATTGGTAAATAACTTGTTAAAATAAATATAGCAGTTGGCTTTTTTCAGTCAAGCTGCTAAAGAGTGATCATCGGTCTTCT
>JAUVQW010000143.1 GCA_030597945.1 Actinomycetes bacterium | reverse complement strand
CTATGGTCTTTCCAAAAACTACGTTACATCCTCTGGAGAGTCTTTAAGAGCGGTGGCCGGAATAGATCTCAGCGTTTTCGGTGGAGAGGTCTTCGGCCTGCTTGGTCCAAACGGCGCCGGAAAAACGACAACTATCGGCATGCTGACTACCAAAATTAAGATAAGCGGCGGAAAAGCGGCAATCTCCGGATTTGATGTTGCAAAAGAAAGTATGGCCGTTAAAAAAACGATCGCCGTCGTGCCTCAATCAATAAACCTAGATCGAAGTCTGAGCGCCAGAGAAAATCTGATCTTTCACGCGAAATATTTTGGAATCAATACCCAAAAGGCTTGCGAAAACGCTGACAGGCTCTTAAAAGTAATGGGTCTAGAAAATAGAGCCGGTGATTACCCTAGCCAATTCTCCGGAGGCATGGCCAGGCGCCTACTTATTGCAAGGGCACTTATGCATGATCCTAAGATCATATTTCTCGATGAAGCTACCACGGGCTTGGACCCTCAGACCAAGAGGATGATCTGGGATATAGTAAGCGAACTTAACGATAAAGGTCTTACTATATTTTTAACAACACACAATATGGAAGAAGCCGACAGACTGTGTGATCGCATCGCCATCATGGATTCCGGCAAGATATTGGCGCTTGATACCCCAGCAAATCTAAAAAAAATAGTCCAAGGCGGTAACATTATCGAAATTCAGACTGATTCCGACTGTGAACAATTGAAAAATTGGCTTGATGACGAACTCGATGGTGTCCATAATATCGAATGCTCTCCTTCGACTCTAAGGCTTTTTCTGGATCGTCCGGATGAGAGTATGATTAAAATAATAGAGATCGCCAGGGCTCACGGAGTTGGGTTAGAATCAATAGAGCTTCATGGCGTCACTCTTGAAGATGTATTCATCCATTTAACGGGAAAGGGCCTAAGAGAATGAATAGAAAGACTTTTCAGGCCTTACTTGTCCGAGATATTAGGGTCCTCCTAAGGAACTACCCGGACTTTATCTTGCGTATCGGCGTAAACCCCATCTTTCTCGCATTTATTTTCGGTTTCGTCCTCCCTAAGACAGGGGGGATACCCGAATCATTCGCAAATATCATTTTTCCGGGGATCTTGGGACTTAGCATCATAAGTGCCGGTGTTCAAGGTACAGCGATTCCCCTAGCCTGGGACTTTGGGGCGACAAGAGAGATCGATGACCGACTGATGGCTCCGATCAATACAATCTGGGTGCTGGTAGAAAAAATTATCTTTGGCACTTTTCAATCGCTGGCTGCCGGAATAATAGTATTTCCTGTCGCCTATTTCCTGATGAGAGATAATCTAAATATTGAACTGACTAGCATACCTCTATTCATAGTTGTAATCTTACTGTCCAGTTTCATCTCGGCTTCCCTTGGTATGGTCATGGGAACCATCTTCGAACCAATGAGGTTTGCTATTATGTTCGCTACCATTATAATCCCCATGATATTTTTGGGCGCAACCTACTATCCTTGGGCAATGCTAAGCAATATTCCTTGGCTCAAATGGGCGATCCTAGTCAATCCGCTTCTCTATATAAATGAGGCGTATCGGGCGATCCTGACTCCGTTTGTCCCCCACATGAATATTCTGTTTTCACTTCTCGGCCTTGTCGTAAGTCTTTTGATCCTTTTATACGTCGCAAAGATCGGTTTTGAAAAAAGAGCGTTTAATTAGAAGGCTTTTTGAAGGCATCATATAAGATTATCTAGAAACCAGTTTGCTGCCAGTCGGCTGACTTCTTCCAATGCTCCGGCCTCTTCGAACAGATGAGTAGCGCCCGGTACTATCTCGAGTTTTTTGGAAGATCTGATCTTACCTAAAGCGTCATTATTTAATCTTATTACAAGATCGTCGGCACCGCCGACGATCATTAGGGACGGAGCATTTACTTCTAAAAGTTCGGGACCAGCAAGATCCGGCCTACCTCCCCTTGAGACGATCGCATACACCCCCCCTTCTCTGGCGTCCGCCTTTAACGCGGCTGCTGCACCGGTACTTGCTCCAAAATAACCGATTTTCATATCTCTATATTCATTGTTCGTTTTCACCCATTCTTTTGCTATAAGAAGTCTTTTAGTAAGAAGATCGATATCAAATCTGAACTCAGTTGTGACTATATCTACCTTTTCCTCTTCCTGTGATAGAAGATCGATAAGAAGGGTGGCAAATCCCTTGGAATGTAGATAATTTGCGACGCTTTTATTTCTAGGGCTATGGCGGCTACTACCACTACCATGAGCGAAGATTATCATCGATTTTGGGCTATTTGGTGTGACCAGTGATCCCTCGATCTCGTCACTATCTACCGTAATGGAGATTACTTTTTCTTGAAATTCACTCATATGTTAACACCTTGATCCCTTTTTATCCAGACACCATCCATGATTGCTTGTGTAGTTAGTTAACAGATATTTTTGGGTAAAATGCTTAAATATAGTATTTATCCAAAAAGAAAGGGTGAAAAAATATGCATCGCGTAATTCATTTCGAGATCAACGCTAAAGACCCTAAAAGAGCAGTCGATTTCTATCAAAAAGTCTTTGGCTGGCAGATCGATAAATGGGAAGGGCCCCAGGATTATTGGTTGGCCTCCACCGGCGAAGATACGGAACCGGGAATAAACGGAGCGATAATGTCTACGGGTGAAAATCCTTCAACCGTAAACACAATAGAGGTCGAGTCGGTGAAGGATTACTCAGATAAGGTCAAAGAGGCAGGTGGCAATGTAGTTCAGGAGATAACCGCTATTCCGGAGATAGGTTATTATGCTTATTGCACAGATACGGAAGGAAACGTCTTTGGGGTCATGGAGCCGGACGAAAAAGCGGCATAATCGGAAGCTCGTTAGGTTTTTAGTTCTCGCTATAATGATCGCCCTGATCGCGATTGGCGGCTGTTCGCAGGGGTCGAGCGGTGACAACGGTAAAAATTTTGACATTGATGATTGGAAGAATATCGAATTAAAAGACGTTAAGACTGATATACCTTTTAAGATATCGGACTTTAAGGGCAAAACCGTACTCTTGCAATCCTTTGCCGTTTGGTGCCCGACATGCAAATCGCAACAGGACGAATTGGAAAAACTAAAAATGGACTTAGGTAATAAAGTCGAGATAATATCTGTCGATACTGATCCAAATGAAGATAAAAAAAGAGTTATCGGACATATCGACAGATTTGGATACGACTGGCTGTTCTCTATCGATCAAAATCGCTTTGCCGAGAAACTTGTCGATGAATTCGGAATCAATGTTGTAAATGCCCCTTCAT
>JAUVQW010000014.1 GCA_030597945.1 Actinomycetes bacterium | reverse complement strand
TCTGAGAAAGGAATCGAGGCTGAAGTGATAAACGTTTCTACCTTAAAACCCCTTGATGAAGAGACGATACTTAGATCCGTTGGCAAGACGGGCTTCGTACTAACAGCTGAAGAGCATAGCGTGATCGGTGGATTAGGCGGTGCAGTCTGTGAGTTGCTGGGCGAAAAAATGCCGACAAAATTGGTAAGAGTCGGCGTTAAAGACCGTTTTGGCACATCCGGAAAACCGGATGAATTAATGGTGCATTTTAATCTCACATCAACCGATATTTGTGAAGCGGCAGAGCAGCTGATTTCATCACAATAAATTCACAACATTTTCTGTGATTTACCTCTATATATGCTTTGATTTAAACCACAATCTATGATAGCATCTTCTCTCGGGAGTGGATGCTTAAAGTATGATTAGACTAAAAAATGCAACCAAGTACTTTGGGCCCGATAAGCCCGCATTAATTGATATCTCCTTAAAAATTGAAAAAAGCGAATTCGTTTTTTTAGTAGGTCCGTCCGGTTCTGGAAAATCAACGTTTATTAGGCTCTTGCTTCGTGAATTTCTCCCTACCCGGGGTGAGATTTACGTCTCCGGTCAAGATGTGAGCAAACTCCGCCCTTGGAAGATACCGTATCTTAGGCGTAATATCGGTTGCGTTTTTCAAGATTTTAAATTACTTCCCAATAAGACCGCATTCGAAAATGTCGCTTTTGCCTTGGAAGTCATCGGTAGAAGCAAACATGTTATAAAATCTCATGTAGCCGAAGTCTTAAATCTGGTAGGCCTTGAAGAGAAGCATAACAGCTACCCGGATGAATTATCGGGTGGAGAACAACAAAGAGTAGCGATAGCCAGGGCTTTTGCCAATCGCCCTCCTCTACTTCTTGCTGATGAGCCGACTGGAAACCTTGATCCGGCGACATCGCTTGGTGTCATGTCTTTACTTAACCGGATAAACAGGACGGGGACGACTGTGCTTATAGCCACTCATGACCGGGAGATGGTCGACAGCATGCGAAAGCGCGTCATCGCCCTGGAAGATGGAAAACTGGTTAGAGACCAGCTTAGAGGGGTCTACGGTTATGAAAGTTAATTTAGCTTATTTTGGTAAAGAAGCCGTTTACAGCTTTAGAAGAAACTGGGTACAAAGCGTTGCCGCTATTACGACGGTAGCTCTATGCCTGGTAGTCGTTGGGATTATTGCTATTACCCTATATGTCGGCGGCCTGATGATAAAGGAGATAGAATCTCAAGTAGAGATTCAAGTCTATCTGGCCGATACAGCGGAGACCAAGCCGATACAGGCGTTTCAAGAGAAACTCGTCTCGTGGGACGAGGTAAAAGAGGTCAAGTATGTCTCCAAACAAGAAGCGTTGGAGATATTCAAGAAAAAATTTGAAAACAATCCCGAAGTTGTGGAAAATCTTTCCGATAACCCCCTGCCTGCCTCTTTTGTTATTATGTTGAACAACTCAAGAGAGGTCGAAGACATTGCGGGCCGAATAAAAAGCATCGACAATATCGATGAGCTCGTAACCGATGAGAAGGATATCAAATATGGCAAGGAATTCGTTGGCAGGCTTTTTGCTTTTACAAGAAGATTGTCCATGGCGACTTCAGCGTTTGCGATCTTGCTCATATTTGTTTCTCTGGTCTTAATAACTAATACCATACGACTTGCTATATTCGGCCGAAGAAAAGAGATAGGCATAATGAGGCTGGTGGGCGCTTCAAGCTGGTTTATAAGGATCCCGTTCATCATTGAGGGCATGATAGAGGGGGCGATAGGCTCAGGTGTAGCTATCTTGATATTAACCTTGCTTTACCGGACATTTTTTAGTAAGCTTGCCAACGGTGAATGGTTATCGTTTGTTGCTATACCATTTGACCAAGGGGCTTTTATCCGCCTGATATTTATGCTGGGCTTTGGTGGCATAGCAATAGGGGCGTTAGGCAGTATGATAGCTCTTAGAAGATTCTTAAAGGTATAAAGCAAGCAAAGTTAGTTGTCGATATAGATGGTATTCAAATAGGTGGATGAATGCAGTTAGATTTTATTAAGCGTGTATTTTTTATTTTAATGGTCTATACGATAGCGTTCTCCCTACTCCTCCCTTTTTCAAGTCCCGTTTTTGGCGCAACTGATCAGCAAAAATTAGATAATATTCGAAAAGAGATCGAGAAGAATAGAAATAAAAGCACTGAAAATGAAAAAACTCAATCAGAGCTGGAAAAAGAGATCGAAGAGGCTGACAAGGCCTTAAGCGACGTCCAGGAAGAGATCGACCATCTTCAGTCCGAGATCGACGAGGTCAGCGCAAAGATGAGGATCGTTCGGGGCGAATTAAGCAACCTTAAAGACCAACTAATAAAAAACCAGAATGAATTAAATAATGCTTTAAGAGAACTTAGACGCCTTAACAAGCAGTTGGGAGATAGAGCCGAAGAGTACTATAAAAATAACGAGATGTCTTACATCGAAGTTCTTTTATCGGCAGAAAGTTTTCTTGATTTTTTAAACAAGGCTGATTTTTTGGCAAGGATTGTAAATCAAGATACTAAGCTCCTAAAAGAGATAAAAAATGTCAAAGCCGAAGTTGAGGCATCAAAAAAAGATATTGAACAAAATGAAGTAGATACGCAGGAGCGAGAAGCAGAACTGCAGACTGAGATCGACAGGATAAGCTCACTTCAAAATAGGGAGAAAAGCGAGAGAAATTCACTTACCGGTTTAATGAACGACAAAAAAGCAATACTGGCAAAAACGGGTGACGAGCAAGCCCAGATAGAGGCAAAGCTTGCGGCATATGCAAGAGATGCGGCGGATCTGGAAAGGATCATTAACTCCAGCCCGAGCAGGGGTGGCGGCACTTTTATCGGCACACCTTCGGCGAGTGGTTTTCAATGGCCCGTAAGTGGAACGCTTACCAGCCGCTTTGGCCAGAGATGGGGACGGATGCATGAAGGTATCGATATCGGAGTGCCGATCGGCACTCCGGTTGTGGCATCGAAAGCGGGAGTCGTAAGTGTCTCCAGTTATTATGGGGGTTATGGATACCTTATAGATATCGATCATGGGGGCGGAGTCCATACGCGCTATGGCCATAACTCAAGATTGATCGCCAGAGAAGGCCAGGCGGTATCGAGAGGTCAAGAGATCGCCAAGGCGGGAAGCTCGGGTCGATCGACCGGGCCTCATGTCCATTTCGAGATAAGATTTAACGGCGTAGCCTATGATCCGTTAAATTACCTTCCTTAAAGATCACTAGTTATAAAGCTTACTTATCTGGCAAAAGTCGACGTATCATATTAAAATAACTATGGAAATATATTACAAATGAGGGATTGAGATAGTGCCTAAAAAAATTCTTATAATCTTTGGAATATTACTTGCATTTGCAATGGTTACCGGAGTATTCATCTTCGGTTTTTTTATTGGGTCTGTTTTTCCAAGTGACAATACTCCTACTATCAGTCTTGGTGCATCTTCAAAAGATCTGCGGGTAGTAGATGAAGTCTTTGATATTGTAAGAGACCAATTTGTCGAGAAGGAATCTAAAAGGAAGCTTCAGGATGGAGCTATAGACGGGATACTAAAAGCTCTCGACGATCCATATACGAGACGGCTCAAAGGTGAGCATTTTAAAACCCTAGAGGAGCAGACAAATGGAAAGTTTAGCGGAGTCGGAATCGAAATTAGCACCGAGGATGGAAAGCTGATCGTCGTTGCGCCAATTAAAAATACGCCGGCCTCCAAGGCAGGGGTACAAGCAAAAGATCTGATCCTTAAGATCGATGGTAAGAGCACAGAGGATATGGATATCCAGGAGGCCGTCAAATTAATAAGGGGAAAAGAAGGCTCTAAGGTAGTTCTGACTTTTGCAAGAAATGGCGGAAAACCTTTTGACGTGGAAATAACCAGAGAAGAGATAAAGGTACCCAATGTAAGTGGTGAGATAAAGGATGGAGATATTGGCTATATAAATATCTTGCAATTTAGTGAAGGTACCGGAGACGATGTTGACGAAGAGCTGATATCGTTAAAAGAAAAAGGCGCAAAAGGTATAATAATCGATCTTAGAAGTAATCCGGGCGGCTTACTTGAAGAGGCGGTGGCTGTCTCTAGCAGTTTCATTAAAACCGGGGAACCGATCGTAAAGATCAAGCCAAGAACGGGAAAGAGTGAAACCAAATTGTCCACCGGAAAATCAGCAGACACTAAAACGCCGCTCGTCATATTAGTGGACAAGGGCAGCGCCAGCGCCTCAGAGATAGTCGCAGGAGCTATCCAAGACATAGGGCGCGGAGAGATTATTGGAGAAAAGACTTTTGGAAAAGGCTCAGTCCAATCAGTGATCACGCTCTCGGATGGTTCTGGTCTCGTTATAACCACTGCTAAATATCTTACTCCGAGGGGCAGATCACTCAGTAATAAAGGGATAAAGCCTGACGTGGTAGTAGAGCGCGATATGGAAGCTCATAAATCGGGTAATGATAATCAACTAGATATGGCATTGAAGATCTTACGTGAGAATATAGATGCAAAGAATAATGAAAAGGCGAGTTAAATAACGTCAGTCCTCGTCTTCGGTTTCACTTTCTTCAAGTAAGGCGAAAGTCTCTTCATCTGCAAACTGATTGATAGTCGGTTGAGTTTCACCAGCGATTTGACGCATCGGATTTTCATTAATGGAAGATGTGAGTTTTAAACTTCTGGATTCTGCGATAAGCTCTAGTTCCGTCCTTCTGTTATCAAGCTGTTTAAAATTTAAGTAACTAAAGCTAAGGACATTTATAAATACGCTATCATTTACTATCATCGTGGCGCTATTTTTACTGGCGAAAACCTTTATCAGCTCACCGCAACCGGAAGCGACAGATTTTCCATCGACTATATAATGGTAATCGAGACTTTCAAATGTCTCCAGTGCCCGAAGCATGTCTTTTTTGTGATATATGGTACCCTCGTTAATGATACAGGGCGCAAGATTTGGGTTCTTTGAAGTATTCATAAAAAGACCTCACGATTTTGGTCTATTTTATCACATCAGATGTAAATGGATAGGAATTATTTAAAAAGTTTTTTAAAGGAGAAACACAATTTGCAAATAGGCAAAAAAATATTAAAAGTTCTAAAAAGTGAACCTAAAAAGGTTTTCGTAATGGGCGATCTTCTTGGTGATAATAGCCTGGGAGGCATTAAAAAGAAAGACCTTAAGCGGGCCATCCGGATACTGGCCGATGAAGGACGGCTGGTTATCGTAGGAAGAGGCTTTCGTTATTTTGGGCCTGACGAGACATTGACCGGGCGTTTTTCATCCACCACAAGGGGATACGGGTTCGTGGTAACAGAGATCGGAGATTTTTTCATCTCGGAGAGTAATGTAAAAGGGGCGATGAACGGTGACGAGTTGATCGTACGACGAGTTAAGAAACCCCGATCGAGCAGAAAATTGGCCGGCGAGATTGTCGAGATCACAAGGAGGGCTCACAGTGTGATAGTCGGTCGGTTAGAGAAAAACAGAGGTATCACTAGCGTTACCCCTGCCAACAAAAAGATTTCGCATACTGCCCACATCCCAAAGGGTATGGAAAAAAAAGCCAACACCGGCGATATAGTCGTAATTAAAATCGACGCCTGGCCGGATGGTCGAAACTCACTTCAAGGACATGTAAGCGAAGTGCTTGGAAAAGAGGGCGAGCCCGGTGTAGATATCGAGACTATCATCTATTCGTATGGATTGCTAACCGAATTCTCAACCGGACATGCGGAAGAATTGGAAAAAGTAGATGCGAAGATCAATGATCATGAGATAAAAAGAAGAACCGATCTTCGAGATATTTTTACTGTGACTATCGATGGTCTTGATGCAAAGGATTTTGACGATGCAATATCTTTGGACGTCGATGAGGACGGAGTGTTTAATCTCATGGTCCATATTGCTGACGTTTCGCACTATGTTAAAAGTGGCTCAGTCATCGACGAAGATGCTTATGATAGGGGGACCAGCGTATACCTTCCCGGCCGGGTGATCCCAATGCTTTCCGAGAAACTTTCTAATGATATCTGTAGCTTAAAGCCGGATGTAAACCGGTTGACGTTTACGGTAAAGATGAAGGTAGATGAGAGCGGCGAGGTCGTAGAATATGACTTCTTCGAGTCGGTGATCAGGAGTGATTATAGATTGACCTATGAAGAGGTCGATCGATATATAGAGGCTGATAATTATCCAGACGAGACGCTAAGAAAGCTAATAAAACAGCTTGATCTCTTAAGTTGTCTGCTGTCAAAGAAAAGAATTGCCCGAGGCAGCCTTGAATTTGAGACTATTGAACCGAAGTTTGAGCTAAACGAGATAGGTTGGCCTGTGGGCATCGATATCAGGCAAAGAACGGCGGCGACGACTATTATCGAAGAGGCGATGATCCTTACTAACGAGACAGTAGCGGGCTTTATGGGAGAAAACGAACATCCCATGATATATAGGATTCATGATAAACCGGAGCCGGATGCATTGGTCGAGATTGGAGAGTTACTTAAAGAGCTTGGCTACCCGATCGGTTCCTTTGAAGAGGCACATCCTAGGACGTTTCAAGCTTTGATCGATTATGCGCACGATCGTCCCGAGAAGATCCTTATTAATTCGCTGCTCTTAAGGTCAATGCAACAGGCGGTCTATTCATCGGAGTCCAAAGGTCATTTTGGATTGGCGTCCGGGATGTACACCCATTTTACTTCACCCATAAGAAGATACCCCGATCTTGTCGTTCACAGGCTCTTAAAGAAAAGCTTGATAGGTGATAAGGCTCTAAAGGCAAACGCTGAAAGGATAGGCGAAGACATTGAAGAGATCGCTAAGGCTTGCTCGGTCAAGGAGCGGGTGGCGGTTAATGCGGAAAGAGAGTCTGTCGACCTCAAGATGAGCCAATATATGAGTGGACATATCGGAGATGTTTTCGCCGGCATAATAAGCGGCATATCATCTTTTGGGCTCTTCGTAAGGTTATCTAATTCGGCTGAAGGGCTCGTGCACGTTAGACGGCTCGGAGACGACTACTACCATTTTGATTCTAAAAGATACATTTTAGTAGGTGAAAGAGGTAAGAAGATATTCAGGCTCGGCCAACGTGTAAGCGTCAAGGTGGAAAATGTTTCAATACCGAAACGGGAGATCGATCTTGTGATCGAGGAATAAGGTTGTTGCTTAATAACAAAAACTTTCTAATTTGATATAATTAATATAAGAGGGAATTACATGGGTGAGCAGTTAAATATCGTAAAAAACAAGAAGGCGGAACATAACTATTTTATCGATGACCGCTATGAAGCGGGAGTTGTTCTAACCGGTACGGAGGTAAAAGCCATAAGAGCCCACAAAGTCAGCATGGTCGACAGCTTTGCAAGAGTAAAAGATGGCGAGGTATGGCTCTATAATCTGCATATCAGCCCATACAGCCATGGTAATATCGCCAACCATGAGCCAACGCGTACAAGGAAGCTTTTACTTCATAAAAGTGAGATCAGGAAGCTGATTGGAAAGACTAAGGAAAAGGGTTATACTTTGGTGCCGCTTCGCATCTATTTTTTGCGAAATGTAGCCAAGGTCGAGATCGGCTTGGCACGCGGCAAGAAGCTCTTTGATAAAAGAAGACAGATCGCTAAGAAGACCGCTAAGCGCGATATGGAGAGAGCCTTTCGTGAAAAACAGAAGGGTAGTTAAGGGTTGTTCAAGTTTTTCTGTTCCCTAACGACAGAGTATGATCGAAAGTGTCGGATGCAAGGCAGACGAACGTTTTGGCAAGGGCGCGTAAGTGTAAATACGTAACCAGCCAGGATGGAGGATAAAATCGCGGATGCGCGTTTTCAATGGCGTTCCTGGGGGCGTAAAGGCTTCGACAGGAGTTAGTCTTCAATAAGGAAGCGAGCCGAGCTCCGGTAACCTCGTTAAACTTTCCGGGCGTTCAATTAAACGCTGAAGAACCTGTAGCACTAGCCGCCTAATTAGAGCGGCTACGTCGACTGATGTTTGTCCGCGCCATCAGATCCGGCGCCGCTAGCGGACTACTTTGCGGCCCAAGCCTGTAAGCCGTAGGGGAAAGTAACAGGCTGGCCCACTCATCGACCTGCCCGCGGGTCCTTGTTGGGTAAGATAGTACACGGGATACGCTCGTAGATGCCTTATTGGGATGCTTCTGGACTCGGGTTCGATTCCCGACGCCTCCACCACAAGAACGATTTTACGCAGGCATCTACTGCGTAAGTCTGCAAGTTTTTATCGGGTCACATACCAACGCGATAGCTCCCCTAAAAACTTTTGCCGTATTTGTATCTACGCTAAATCCTTTTGTCTTGTTGTTTGAACAGGGCTTAGATCTGCGCAGGTATTTGCTATGTCAAGCGGCGATGCTTCTTGTGTCACTTACGAGATGTACGCTCCTCTCCTTACATCTCACGCTTTTCGATGATTGATATCTTCAAATCTACCTTCTATTTTCTCTGCTTTTCTACTCCTTACGTGCTTACACCTAACGCCTTACGTCTGACTCCTTCAAATCTGCTCTCTGACTTATCTCTTCCCGCTTGCCTAAATTTTGGGTATATTGGGTGAGTGGATTTAGAATGGCGTAAATATATTGCTGAGTATTTTGGTACGTTCGCCCTTGTATTTGCGGGAACTGGAGCGATCGTCGTAGATGACGTCACGAATGGTGGTGTCGGTAACCTTGGTATCGCGGCCGCTTTTGGTCTGGTGGTCATGGTAATGGTCTACAGTCTAGGTGATATCTCCGGAGCGCATATCAATCCGGCGGTGACCCTCGGATTCGCTATTTCACGGCATTTTCCCGCATCTCAAGTCCCCTTATATTGGATTTCACAGTTTGGCGGGGCGATCACAGCGTCACTTCTAGTCAGGCTTTTATTTGGCAACACTGCTAGCCTTGGGGCTACAATTCCAAGAACAAGTATTACGACATCATTTATTCTTGAGATCATTCTCGGTATCTTTCTAATGGTAGTCATAATGGCTGTTGCCACCGGAACTAAAGAAGTAGGGGGTATGGCGGCGATCGCGATCGGAGGCACTATCGCTTTGGGCGCGATATTTGCGGGCCCGATCTCCGGGGCTTCAATAAATCCGGCAAGATCATTCGCTCCCGCATTAGTAACAGGTGATCTAAAGGACGTTTGGATATATCTACTCGCCCCGTCTATCGGGGCTATCGCCGGCGCTCTCTTCTACCAATTAGAGACCGACAATTTTAAAGGTGTTGTTGAACCCAAAAAATAAGGGATGGGAGAAGGCGATCAACTTTTTAGTTTTTCTATCTCTTGTTCTGTTTCCGCGGCGAAATCATCATCGAGGCCGAGTTCTAAGAGCGCCTTTTTCCCACTTGCATTATAAGAGTCGACGATACTAAACGGAATGTCTTCTAAGAGCCAGCCGAGCGCCATATATGAGAATTCTTTTTCCATAGAGACATTTTCAGCTTTGGCAAACCTAGCTTTTAGGAAAAAAGTCTCCGCTAATCTCTTATTGTCTTTAAGGCTTTCGCTGTAATGATCCACTGGTCTTGGAATATGGTCTAAGAGTCCGTATTTAGCGCATAGTTCTGAGGTAACTCTATCAAGTTCACCAAAGTAGGATCTGAACTTCTCGGTATTTGCCGGATCAAAAAGTTCACGTAAACTTTCCAATTTTTCAGGAAAACTTCTTTCAGCCACATCCCAAAAAAGCATATCAAAGGGCTCGGGGATTACTAGGCTGCCCAATATAAAGTAGCTACCGCCGGCCTCCTTAGTTTCCTCGATCATGTCTTCGATATTTTCATGATCGTCTCCTATGTAAGGTATTAGAGGAACACAGCAAGTACCGGTAAGGATACCTTTATTTGCGATCTCTCGCATCGCCTGAAACCGTTCTCCTGCTGTGGGAGTATCTTTTTCAAATAACTTAAGATCATCGCCGGTCTTGGGATGTTTTGTAGAATTGGTAATTGACATCGAGACGGCGGCCCATGAGTTATCGCTTATCTTTTTTATGATGTCCAGGTCTCTAACCACAAGCGGGGATTTCTCGTTGATGTGAATAGGAAAATCCTTCTTTTCAGCTATTTCTAGCATTGCCCTTATCTCTTCCAGGTCAACTTCTATGGGCTGATAGTCTCCAATTGTTATGACGTCTTTTTCCAAACTATCCAGCTCGACAGAGAATTTTGATTGAGCATCCTTTTTTATCGCCACCTCACTACCGTCGTTGGCGCTGATATTGTAGCAGTATGCGCAATCATAAGAGCAGCCCCGATAAGGGCCGGCATTATATTTTGTCCAACACCATCCACCGTCAACATATTTATGGGTAGTGATGATATTTTCTACTTCGATCTCTGAAAAATTTTCATTCATGAATATGTATTATAGATAGGTAAGGCCTCTGTGGCTAGGATACTTAAAAAAAATGATATATCATATTAAAACGATTAAAGTTTATATTAGTTAAATCCGATTGATAGATTATTATGATGATATTTACCGCTGTTCTTATGTATATAATTTTAGCTGCAGCTATCCTTAGCGGTGTACTAGCCGTGTTCATTGCCGCCTCGACTCTTTTTTCATCCAAAACTGTTGTTTCCCAGAGGGAAGTCCAGCTCGGTGAAGAAGTCCAAATATTTGCAAGGATTGATGAGAGAAAAGAGAAAAAGAAGAAACGTAAGGTTAAAAAAGAAAAAGATTCCAAAACAAATCTGAGTGATTCATTGTTAGAGAGATTAGCAGATCTTCCTGAGGGCTATCACGTATTAACTGGATTAGAGTTAAAACTTACAGAACCGGTATCAATAAAAGATAGTGAGACTGATCGTGCCGAAGTAGATTATCTTGTCATGGGACCAAAGAGGATCTTTCTTTTTAAACCGATCTCCATAGACAAAGAGGGCACTAACATCAGGTTGGAAGAGAAGGTCGTTTTTGAATATTTAAAGAGGAATCTGACGAGAGAATATCGGGTCGTCGGCTGGTTGGTGGGCGAAGGTGATAATGACGGTAACACCAAGATCGTTTCCGAACAAGAGTTAATAGGTGAGGTAACCAAGTTAGAGCGCTATTCTCAAGGAAAGAAAAGTAGGCCGGTAGGCGAGGATGTCCATGAGATCCTTTCAGTCCTTAAACTCTCACGGTGGGAGAGCGGAGAAAGCGATAAGCAAGATCAAGGCACCCACGTCTTCGCGTAGAATGCTTTGGGAGTGCCGATAGCGAACACTACTTCTGCTACCTTTTTTACCAGAGCTTAGAGGTACAGATTTCTTAGCGGCAATCCGCAACTATCAGAAGAGACACCACTGTTTCTGGCAATAACTCTAACCCTTAGCTTTATCTCTAGTCTGTTGAATTGATTTTATTCCAAAAAAGCCCTATGATAATGCTGCTAAATACGGTGATTTAGGTATAAAAAATTTTAATAGGGGTTCTATAATTTGTCTAAAAAAACATGGCAATTCATTTCGGTTTTACTCGATGTCTTTTTTATAAATGTATCCATTGTTCTTGCGTTTGTAATCCGTTTTCAAGGAATTATCCCCGAATTTAATTTTCAAGCTTACACAAACCTGGCAGTATTCATCACCATAATTCAGATCGCCGCTCTTTTTATATACGATATCTACTTGCCCGAGAGGACGGAAGGAGCGGCCTCAATTTTCGGATCGGTGGTGAAGGCGGCGACGCTGGGCACTCTGGCAACGGTTACGCTCACCTTTTTTGTGGGTTTTTTCTCCTACCCTAGGTCGGTTTTTCTAATATCTTGGTTATTGTTAATCGTCTTCCTGACCGGTTGGCGCTTGGTTAGCGCTAAGATACTTCTCATAGATTGGCCGACGCAAAGGATCCTTGTCGTCGGTACAGGTGAGCTAAGCAAGCAGGTAATAAAAGAGTTAAAAGCTAGAAAAAAGTGGGGCTATGAAATAGTAGGAATAGTTAGCAGTAAGCTTAAGCCTACAATAGCTATCGATGGTGTTCCTGTTGTCGGGCTCGCGAGTGATCTTATCGACATTATCCAAAAGCAACAGGCCGACAGGGTGATAGTGACGACACCGATAAAACAGCGAGAGCTTCTTGAAGAGCTTCCAAGGACTCATTCGGCAGGAGTAAAAATCGAGATCGTCCCTGATCTTTACGAGATATTTATTGGTACGGTCGATCATAATCTCCTAAGCGACATACCTCTTATCGAGCTTACAAAGGAACCGGTCCCCGGTTGGGAGTCGCTTACTAAATCTTTGATAGACAGAATAGGGGCTGTGCTTCTTCTTATTATCACAACTCCTCTATTGCTTTCGGTAGCAATACTGGTTAAATTGACATCTTCAGGCCCCGTCATATTTAAACAGAAACGGGTCGGCAGGAGAGAGAAAGTATATTATCAGTATAAATTTAGAACGATGATCGCCAATGCTGAGGCAAAGACTGGTCCGATCCTTGCAATTGAGGACGATAAGCGGATAACTAGGATAGGAAACCATTTAAGAAGGTTTCGTTTGGATGAACTTCCTCAGCTCGTAAATATATTAGAGGGCCACATGAGTTTTGTAGGGCCGAGACCGGAGAGACCATTTTTTGTGGATCAGTTCAAAGAGGAGATACCCGGATATGTTGAACGTTTTAGAATAAAGCCCGGCCTTACCGGCCTGGCTCAGGTAAATGGTTCTTACGCGACGACCGCGGCGAACAAACTTAAATATGATCTTATATATATTTATCATCAATCATTTTTTTTGGATTTGAAAATATTATTTAATACTGTCAAGGTAGTGTTGACGGCACAAGGATCGAGATAGTTGGTAGCTAACAGCAACCGTAAAATGAATAATAAAAAGAAAAACAAGGGCGGCCCAAAACGCCCTCCTAACGCTCCGATAACGAAAGCGGCTACAAAAGATCCGATCGAACTCTGGCTGGAGTATCTTATGTACGCGCTTGTCGTACTTATCCCTCTTACTTTCTCCAGAGTGACTTTCGATCAATTTGATATCATCAAGATGGCTATATTTAGGTATCTGACAGTAATCATGTTATTTGTCTGGTTACTCAAAGTCTTTACCTCGAAAAAGGTAAAGATAAATTGGTCCCGTCTTGATTATCTGCTTGTATCTTTTCTGGTAATAGCGTCTATATCAGCAATTACTTCGATCCACGTATTCTCGTCTCTTCAGGGAAAATTTAAGCGGTATGAAGGGATTTTCACTTTTATAAACTATGCTGTTATCTATTTTATAGCCCTTCAAGTCTTCGATGATAGAAAAAAGCTGGCCAGGCTCGCCCGCTTTATCGGTGTAGCGGCGATCGTCGTCGCCATATATGGCAGTCTTCAATATTTGGGTCTTGATCCTCTAAATTGGGGGGCGAAACCCTTCGAGGAGAGAAGCAGCTTTTCCAGTTTCGGAAACCCGGATCTCTTAGCCGCCTATCTTGCTCTAACTCTTCCGATCCTTCTTGGAAATTATCTTAGCGCCCGTAATAATCTTGAAACGGTAATGTTTGGCTTCGGCTTTTTTATTGTCGGCGGCTCTCTTCTTACAACTTCAACAAGAGGGGGATGGCTCGGTGCTCTTATCGGCGTTACCGTGTTTTTTATTCTTACAGCAAGGAAATTAAAACCTCAATTGGGGAAGATCGCTATTGTCGGAATCGCCTCACTCGTCTTATTGGCGGGATTGCTCGTATACTCGTCAAACCCCGAAAATAAAGTGATGAACTTGACGGGGCGGATTACCAGCGCGTTTAACTTATCTAGCGGAACTGTTGGCAGCCGAGTAGAGATATGGAAAGCTGGGCTTGCTATGGTCGGGGAGCGGCCGCTTCTAGGCCAGGGCCTAGGGACCTTCAGGATGGCCTCGGAGCACTTTGAGACTTTAGAATATGTAAAGATGGTAGGAGGTAGGACGGTTGCTGATAACGCTCATAATTATGTCGTCCAGATGCTTGCCGGCGCCGGCATCCCGGCAACGCTTTTCTTTTTATCATTTATATTTCTCATCTTTTTCTATGCATTTCGAGCAGCAAGAAATAACCCTGACGATGAACTAGACCATGATCTCACAAATGACTTTACTACCTTTGCCATTGTAATAGGTCTGATCGGGTTTGTGGTCTACCTTGGTTTTGTAGTCAAGCTTCTAAACAGTAATGTCGTAAACGATAACTTCCTTGCCAATCTGTTTTTCAGCTTCTTTCTGTGGCTGGCGTTTTCGGTGATGATCGTTATCCAGCAACCGGCAAAGAGATCTTCGATCAAGCAAAGGACTGATTATTCTTATCCGGCTCTCGTAGCTGCTGCGATCGGATACTTTGTCTATTTGTTGGCGGGGATCAGTGTCGTTGGTTCAAGCGCTCTCTTTTGGATATTGCTAGCCGCTCTTATCGGGGGCACAAAGTTAAAGAAGACTTGGTCGAAGAGTCAAGAATCGGCCTTTTCGATCACTGTTCCCATAGCAATGGTCCTTATTGTTGCAATGTTTATAACCACATTTACAACGACAAGGATGTTAATCGGCGACTATTACTTTGCCAATGCTTATTTTCTTACAAATACCCGCTCCTTTGAGGCGGCAGCAGCCTACGAGAAAGCTTTTTCG
>JAUVQW010000132.1 GCA_030597945.1 Actinomycetes bacterium | reverse complement strand
TTGGATAGTTCTTCTATTTTATGGATGATATGGTCCGGTTTTTCTTTCAATAATGTCTCTTTTGAAAATGGCCCCCAGAGAACAGCTACAGTCATAACACCTGCTGCTTTACCAGCTTGAATGTCAAAAGGGCTGTCGCCTATAAAAACGCAACTATCTTTTTCTTTATTAAATTTCTTAAGAGCAAGCAGTACAGGAGCCGACCCAGGTTTATGCTCAGTCGTGTCTTCCATGGCTACCACTTCATCTATATAGCCGCTAAGCCCACAAAGCTCCATTCCTCTTAAGGCAAGGTCCCTTCGTTTTGACGTAACGACACCGATCTTTGAGCTTTCAGACAGCTGGCTCAAGAATTTAGGCACATTGGGATAGGCTGCAACCATCCGGTCATGGTTCTTAAAGTTGTAGTCGTGGTAAGACCGGATCAATTCCTCTTTCCTTTCATCAGAAAAGACTCTCATCTGATCCAGCAAAGGCCTGCCAATATTTTTGAGCAGTTTTTCCTTGGTAAAATTCTCATTTAAAACTGAAGTGGTGGCATGCTTAAAAGATAAATAAATAAGATCGATAGTATCTATGAGGGTGCCGTCAAGGTCAAACAAGACAAGTTCTATTTCTTTCACTTTTATGTACCGCTTTCCAAAGCCTTTATTTCCAAGTAACATAACACAGCAAAGCAGGTTGCAAGCGATGCTTTTTCTGCTTAGCTTTTCGAGATAAAAAGTTTCTAACTAAAAACTTAAAATTACCGACCAAATTTTGAAAGGACCAAAATGCCTAAAATCGAAAAATCGATCGCTGGAGCCCCATTTCCCACCCCGGTGGCTCTTGTAACAACAATCGATAAAAAAGATAATGCCAATATTATCACCCTTGCTTGGGTTGGAGTCGCCTGCTCCGAGCCTTTTATGATCAGCGCCAGCATCAGGCCGGGAAGGCACTCCCATGCACTTTTAGAAGATACAAAGGAATTAGTGTTAAATCTTCCAACGGCTAAGATTTTAAAAGAGACAGACTACTGTGGCACGGTCAGCGGAAGAGATACAGATAAATTTTCGTCCTCTGGCCTGACCCAAGAGAAAGCAAAGTTCGTCAGCCCTCCTCTCATTAAGGAATGTCCCGTTTCTTTAGAGGCTCGAGTTGAACAGCAACTGTCACTCGGCACACATGATCTCTTTGTCTGTAAGGTTGTAGCCAGCCATGTAGAAGCCGCCTTTTTAAATGAAAAAGGAAAGTTCGATTTTAGTAAGATCGATCCTTTTATCTATCTTGCGACCGATTACTGGGATCTTGATAAAAAAATCGGCAGTTATGCGTTTACAAAAAAGAGTGGTCTGGCTTAGATACCAACCACGTGATGATCGATGTCTTTTAACGGGGCTTGAATAAAGATCTTGGTCCCCTTGTCTTCGGTGCTTTCTATGATTGTAATCCATCCTTTTTTCTTGGATCGCTTGGTAATGTTTTTTAACCCATGTCCTTTTTTTAACCCCACCTGTTTGCTATCAAAGCCTATGCCATTATCGGTTAGGTCGATCGATACGCCAACCGAATCAAATACTATACTTATTCTTAATAAATCTGCTTTAGCATGTTTAACAACGTTGCTTACAGCCTCGCTTGCAACCAGAAAAAGATCTTTTTTCATCATCTTAGGTAGTATTTTCTCCTCACCTGAAATCTCGAGATCTATTTTAAGATCACTTATCTCAAGAACCCTTTTCTTTAGATTATGAATAAGCTGAGAAAAGTCTATCTCCTCAAAACCTTCCTCCACCAGATCGTCAAGGGTGTCCATGAGCTCCCGTGAAGCCTCCGCCGCCGTCTTTTGTATCAATATCAACTTCTCTTTTAGCTGGTCATTGTCGGCTTCATTTATGCAACTATCCACGATCAATCTCATCCCGTAAAGCTTTTGGATCACGCTGTCATGCATATCCATGGAGATACGATTTCGTTCCCTCTCGACCCCCAGCCTTTCTGATCGATCATAAAGCCACGCGTTTTGAATGGCGATCGACGTGTGTAACGCAAAGAGAGTGAGTAGTTCAAAATTATCACTTTCGCTGCTTAGGTCAATATTAACATCGTCGATCATTATCATTCCGAGACAAGCATCCTCTTGATCCAACAAGGGAAAGATGGCAATGTTCTTATGGCCGACAACGCTTATCACCTCATCGTTTCCCGAGGCATCAAGATAAATAGGTTCTTTTCTTATCGTGATACCTGTAAAAACCTTGTGGCTTTTAAGTGATCCCAGGTCTTCACAAAACCGGTTATCAGGAAATGATATCTTCCAATCGACCTCTCCTCCTTTTTTAAAAAAACCGATCGAGGCACGACTTATTTTTATTTCCTCGATCAGTGCCGAGGCGATCTTTTCTAGGATCTGATCGACATCCAAACTAGACTGAATAGTGGCGCTGACCCCTTGAAGAGAAGACAAGCGCTGCTTAGATTCTTCGAGATCGATCTGGCTTTCTTTTAATTTATCATTGGCCTTATTTAATCTCGTCATCAACAGAGTGGGGTATGAAAAGAATATCGCTATAAGAAAGTAGTCAAAAACCTGAGCGATATGCATATCAAGAAAATTTTGTTCCTTAAGTTCTGACCAGGTCATCCCCGTAAGTGAGACTGAGAGAAAATAGAAAAAGGCAACAATGCCCGCGATGAGAAACCCACCGGTTATCCTCCACAGAAAACTAGCTACCAAGACTGGTGCGAATGTATACAGATAGAAAGGCGACCGCCAACCGTAGATGACCAACAAGAAAAAGCAGATAGCAATATCTATAGATATCATTATCGGATACCGCCTAAGAAGTGGCTCAATTCGCCTTGAAAATGAGGTAAATAAAAGATTGTAAATAAAGACAGAGGTAAAGACAAATATCGTTAAAGAGAGCGGTAGTTTTGGCGTAGCCCCGATTAGAAGTAAGGCGGTAGCCAACAACCACGTCAACCACCTAAACGAATTGATGAAGATAAAAAAACCGGATGTCTTGCCCTTTAAGTCGGCCACACGACCCCCTGTCTGCGATTTCCCCGTACTAATAACTTAATTTAGGACCTGCCTGATTGTCAACCTTTTAAAACGCCAAGAGGCCTTAGCTTAGCCACTTTTTTTGAGATACCAGCTTTAACACATGCATCGATAACTAAATCCACATCCTTATAAGCTAACGGCGCCTCCTCGGCCAGGCCCGACATGCTCCCAGCTTCAACAACTATACCGGCTTCTTCCAATTCTTTTTCTAAATCAGCACCGCTTATCTGTTTCTTCGCAGCTTTTCTGCTTAAAAGCCTTCCCGCCCCATGACAGGTAGATCCAAATGTCAGTTCCATTGCCTCCTTTGTTCCGCTTAAAAGATATGAGGCTCTTCCCATGTCTCCGGGAACAATTACAGGTTGACCCACATCGCGGTAACGCTCATTTACCGCTTTTGACCCCGGGCCAAATGCTCTGGTCGCACCTTTACGATGAACACATAGACGGCGTTTACTTCCCTCCACAGAATGTTCTTCAATCTGTGCGATATTATGTGAGACATCGTAGACAAGATCCATGCCCAATTTTTTTGCCCCTTTTTTGAAGTGGCGCTCAAACGTATCTCTTACCCAGTGAGCGATGCACTGCCGATTGG
>JAUVQW010000109.1 GCA_030597945.1 Actinomycetes bacterium | reverse complement strand
TGTCCTCGCTTTTTGCCCGCAAATCATCGATGGCGGCCCGAGAGTCGGCCAGCGTTTCTCGTGCTCGTAGCATCGCCCGATCGACAATCTCCTGGGCGCGGGGCACATAGCCGTTCTCAAGATGGCTTTTGGTCGCCTCCAGCTGAAGGACGAGGGCCGAGAGCCCCTGGGCCAGCGTATCGTGTAATTCTCTGGCCAGGCGCTGTCGCTCGGCGGTCATCGTCAGCTCCCGGATCCTGGCGGATGATACTTGAAGTTGTTCATTGGCGACGCCCAGTTCATCGGCAAGTTTTTCGCTCCTCTCCCTTTCTTCGCGTTGGCGAGCATATATGACAACGACAATGGCGACGAACGTCCAAAGGATCATCGTGGAGATGGTAAAAGCAACAAAGTTCGCTGGATCTTTGAGTAAAAACATAGCATAACCTGAGAATAGGTAGATCAGCATTACCTTCATAGCTTTGCGCCCTGTTCCGATGAGCACGGCCGTGCCAAAGAGAGGAGCAAAGAGAGTAGGGATCGCCTGGAAGTCAAGGAAAAAGAATCCGATCGTGTTGGCGAGGACAGTTTGGGTACCGACGTAAAACCAGACTCTTCCTTTAGCCACCAGTCCCGGTCCTAGCCAGTACACCGCAATACTCAGGGCTATCAGTCCGGTCAATCCGCCCAGCTTGCTAAGCTCACCTGTTCTGAATAAGGGGACCCCGCCAACAGCCAGTACGAACAACAATAAGGCCGTCGTAAAAATATATAGTGCTCGCATGTCTTTATCGATACGATACTCTTTCATGTCTGCCATTATACCCGCCGTCGCCCGATCTTTCATCGTCCAATCGGACATTGTACCAACGGACATCGAATTCGGCACTGTTGGACGATGTGGCCTGCCCCGTTCCACTGGTACGCTCTAGTCGTAGGTTAGCAATCAATAAAGGAGCGATCATGAACACACTGGCACAAGCACGGAGGAAGACTATCCCTCAACCACAAGACGCTGAGACTATCATCAGCACCGAAGGGCTGACCAAGACCTATCACACCGGCGAGGTTGAGGTACGCGCCTTGCGCGGAGTCGACCTCCAAGTCGCCAAGGGAGAGATGGTCGCCATCATGGGCCCGAGCGGTTGCGGGAAATCAACGCTCCTCAACTGCCTCTCGGGAATCGCAACAAGAAACAAATTTACTGAAAGGAGGAAGCGATGAACATAAGAAAAGAAGGCAGCGAGGATTTTATCTATAAGATAAAGATCGAAGGGCAATTCCCGGATAGTTGGAACAACTGCATTAACAATCTAGATATTATAAAAGTGGAATCTGGTTGCAGTACCATCCAAGGCCCTATTGCTGATCAAAGTGAACTTCATGGATTGCTCAACAAGATCAGAGACATGAACCTTAAACTAATATCCGTAACTCGGATAGGGCCTTCTAATGATTTCCCCTAGCATAAAAAAGATTACGTTGGCGATCTACATCCGGGTCTACTTTAAGAATTAAGAAAACAAAAAAACAATATTACAAATTAAAAAGGAGTTAAGAAAATGAATTTCAAAAAATTATCAACAGAGGGTTTAGCAAGAGGGAGCGCAAGGCATCCGTGGGTTACTATCTCAATATGGATACTGGCTCTGGTACTATCAATATTTCTAACGGTAACTTATCTTGGCGATGCATTGTCGATGAACGACCGGGCTACTAATAACCCGGAATCACAGAGAGCTTCGGAATTACTTCAGGATAATTTTAAAGATCTAGATAAATTGAGCGAGACAATAGTTATAGACTCCGAGCTGAATGTTGACGATCCGGCCTATAGTGAATTCGTGGGTGGCATAAGTGAAGACATCGATGGTTTAGGCGACAAAGTCATAAGTAGCTCAGTATCTTATTATCAGACCGGCAGTCCAGCAATGATCTCCAAGGATAAGCATACGACGATCATCCCGCTTGAATTAGCCGGATCAATGGACGATGCTATGGGCAATATCGATGAGATCAAAGATGTAGTGCACAATGCTGATAAGAGAGATACTCGGTTTACCGTTGGTATAGTAGGCGGAGCCAGCCTGCAACAGGATTTTATGGAGGTATCTGAAAATGACCTGCAAGTAGCTGAAAAATATGGCATTTTGATTGCAATCGTTATTTTGACTTTAGTATTCGGCACACTGATTTCCGCTCTGATACCGATAATCATCGCAATCGTCGCGATAATCGCGGCAGTTGGAGCATCGTCGATTATCGGCCTGCATTATGATCTCTCCTTTTTCATCGTTAATATGATAACGATGATGGGTCTCGCAGTCGGCATCGATTATTCTCTATTTATCGTCTCCAGATATCGCGAGGAGCTTGCCAAGGGTGAAGGCGTTGTTGATGCCATTGCTATAGCGGGAAGTACTGCTAGTAGAGCTGTCTTCTTTAGCGGCCTGATGGTGCTTTTGGCCCTAGTGGGTATGCTGATTGTACCCCATACGATCTTTAAAAGTCTGGGAACCGGAGCGATCCTTGTTGTTATTTTCGCAGTCCTTGCTTCACTGACATTGCTTCCAGCTTCATTAAGGCTTATGGGCAGCAAGGTCAATTCTCTTCGAATCCCATTTGTTAGTAAGGAGATTGTGAAAAGCGACGATAATTCAACAGGTGGTTTTTGGCACAAAGCGGCAAATGTTGTAATGAGACGTCCGGTAGTGAGCCTCATTCTGACGCTTACTGTGCTAGTTGCGCTTGCTATTCCTTATGCAGGTATTGAACTGGGTTCTTCGATGGGACCTGAGTCCCTACCCGATTCAGTGGAGAGTAAAGAAGCATACCTTTTACTTAATGAGAAATTCTCAGTTGGCGATCTGAGTCCGGCAATCATTACGATAGACGGAACTATCGAAAAAGAATCAGTTCAAAAAGGAATTGATAAGCTAACGAGATCTATCGAGAATGACGACGTCTTTGGTCCGATCGACCTTCGGGTTAACGAGAAAGGTGACGTAGCGTTTATTAATGTACCTATTAATTCGCCGGCACAAAGCGATAAAGCTGAAAGCGCAGTCAAGACTTTACGAGAAAGGTATATTCCTAAAGCATTCGACAATGTTAACGCTGAAGTCTTAGTAACAGGAGAAAAGGCAAGTCAAATGGATTTTACTAAAATTACGGAAGATTATATCCCGATAGTCTTTGTTTTTGTTCTGGGACTTAGCTTCCTACTTTTAACAGTTATCTTTCGCTCACTGGTAGTGCCGATAAAGGCCATACTTATGAACTTACTCTCAGTTGGAGCCGCCTATGGTCTTATGGTCTTAGTCTTTCAAAATGGAGTCGGCGCTGAGTTTCTTGGTTTTCAACAAGTCGACGTAATTGAGGCATGGATACCCCTCTTTTTGTTCTCGATCCTGTTCGGGCTATCGATGGATTACCACGTATTCTTGCTTAGTAGGATTAAAGAGAACTTTGATGAGACTGGTGACAATACAAAGTCTGTTGCTTTTGGACTAGGCTCAACCGGAAGCATAATTACAGGTGCCGCCATTATAATGGTAGCAGTCTTCGGTGGATTTGCAGCCGGCGATCTAGTGATGTTTCAACAGATGGGATTTGGACTCGCGGTTGCTGTTTTACTCGATGCTACAATAGTCCGCTCCCTATTGGATCCTGCTAGCATGAGGTTACTCGGAGCTCGGAATTGGTATCTACCAAAAGCACTTCAATGGTTACCAAATCTTAATATCGAAGGCTACAAAAAAGACAAGGCTGATCCCAGTGATGAGTCACAACCAGCTACCGACATACCTTCCAAGGTTGCTAGTTGATAAGTTGATATTAAATAAGTAAGTTGAAGAGCCCTGCTTTTGTGGGGCTTTTCTCTTTGTTGCTGTATCATTTAATTGATTAGTTTCTTACTTTGTAATTGGCTAAAGTAAAGATTCGAAGATCGTCCCCTAAGCTCTTACTGAAGGCTTCGAAGCTTATCCAGCAGGGCCCAGCAATAGATATAGATAAATCCGTTAGCTATCCGTTAGCTGCAGAAATATTTAAAGCTAGAAGTCAGAGAGGATATCTTCGTTCTAAGAGGTAGATACCTGTGCCCCGAGCATGAGATCCAACACGTCGCTCGCTCTCGCCGGGCCCCTGCAAAATACACGATTTAAAATTGAAAATTGAAGTATTAAGACTGAAGAATAAAAAGACAAAAAAACAATATCTATTATATCTAGAAGGAATATAAAAAAGATGGATAATAGACCGACCTTAATAAACAAACCAGAGGACGCATAAGGGATCAGATGCAAGGAGCATGAAAGTTTTAGGAGGGGAGCATACATGTAGGTATGTGACCCAATGAAAACTTGAATAGCAACGCAGCAGATGATTACTTAGATGGTCTCTGGTGCCCCCGGCATGAATCGAACATGCGGCACCCGGTTTAGGAAACCTAAATTGGTGCTTTCTGGTTTATACCGA
>JAUVQW010000104.1 GCA_030597945.1 Actinomycetes bacterium | reverse complement strand
GAGGATGTAACGTAGTTCTTGGAAAGACCATAGATCTCTAGAATATTTTGCTGATTGTCTGCCATCTCCACCTAATTTAGAGAAATATTTAAGATTAAGGACGAAAAAGATTTGAAATCATTATAATAATATAAGATCAAAGATTATATAAAGAAATGAGTAGCGAATGAGTATTATTTATTTAAAGGGTTGTCTCGTGATAATCATACTATTATTTATTATTGGTGCGGCAGCGGCTGTTTACGGGGTATTTTTTGATAAACGACAGATAAACTCATTAAATGCTGGTCCGGAAATGTCCAGATACTTCAGTCAAAAATCATTTAAAATATCTCTAAGAATAAACTAAAAGGCTCGACTTAGGACTCTTGTGAACGGGGTCCTACCGGCTTATCGGCCCTATCGACCGATCTTCGATCTGGAATTATCAGTGTCCCTTTATTTATAACTATTAGGCTTAAAAGGATTTCCGAAAGAAGAACAATAGCGATTACAATTCCGATAATCAAAGCAAGAGGCATCTCTGTGGTGATAAAAAGATAGATAAGCATTGCTGAAAGAATAAACCCGCTGGCAATAGTATTGAAAGTGAGCGTTTTATTCCAACCTTTGACATGGATCCTTACGCCGCATTTTGGGCACCTTAAGTTAAAAGGGGATGGCGCTTTCATGATCTGCCAGACCGATACGTCATGCTCACATTTAGGGCAACTAGCGTGCTGTTTCATAAGTTCACCTCTTATCAATTATATCGACACATAAGTGAAAATAAATAAACGATTTATCATTTTTTCGAATTATAAGGGATACGGACTAGCAATCAAATAAGGTTATTTTCAGGCGGCATCTTCTTTTTTTAAGCCCGAGCCCTCTAACTCAAGGACTAGGCTTGTATGTCCGGGCTGAGTAGTGAGAAGTACCCGGCTACAAATCTCAAGGATAATACTAAAGCCAAGGCCCAGGGATTGTTCTGTTGAGAAACCGGGAACGAGTGTTGCTTTGGGAAGGATGCTAAAGTCGATGCCCGGGCCTGAATCAGTTATCTTAAGCTGGATCAGAGAATTATTTTTATAGATTGCAACCTCACAACCGCCAGCGTGTTTAATCGCGTTAGTCATGATCTCTCCCGCTGACACAATTACGTCGTACGAGTTTTCAGTGTCAGGGAAATAAGTATCCACAAGTCCGCTTATATGGTCTCTTGCTTTTGATAGGTCAGCGAAATCTGATAAGTAAAACCTATCACCGACTTGCTCACCGAGTGAACCATCAAGCTCACTGCTTGTCATGATTAGCAATTTGTCTCCGGTAACGGCGCTGAACACGTCCGAATAAGCTTCTCGTATCTTTTTATCTTTTGTTCTTAGCTCTTCTTCGGCTAACCTTGCTTCAGTTACGTCTTGTATGGTGCCAACGAGCCTAAGAGGCTCGCCGTTTTCGTCAGCAACGACCCTTCCTTTTGTCAAGACGATCCTGTCGGTATCACCGGGCACTAAAACGCGATGCTCTAAAGTATATTCTCTTTGCTCGTCAATCGCTCTTTTAACAGTCTCGATCGATCTATCTTTATCGTCAGGGTGGATAAGATCCATTAAATCGTTATAAGTGATAATGCCCTTAGTCTCTGAAACTCCGAAGAGACTAAAGGCCTCGGCTGATCCAGTCATCTCATTATCTTTCATGTTCCATGTCCAGTTACCGACGTGAGCGATATGTTGTGCCTCATCAAGTCTTTGATTGCTATCTGAAAGTTTTTGCTCGCTTTTTTCAAGTTCAGTAATATCAAAGGCGACCCCGGTGGCGCCAATAAGATTGTCATTTTTATCAAATATAGGCTTGAAGCTTGTGCTAAGAATTGATTCATTGAAATTGAGCTTTGCAGAGAAGGTCTCACCGGCCAAAACACGATCGATTAAATTTAAAATATCGATGCTATCTTTAAAAAAGTCATAGATATTAGCCCCCGTTAGGTCATCTGCTTCAAGGTTCAGCGCTTTCAGACCGTATCCCTCTATAAAAGAAATAATTCCCCTATTATCTAATGAAAAAATAATGACGGGGGTATTTTGGACAACATTGATTAAGTTGCTTTGGATTTCCTCAAGTTTTCTCTCAGTTCCAACCTTTTCAGTCTGTTCGATAGATACGCCAATTAGGCTTTGCAGATTTTTATTCTCATCAAATATTGGGGTGATTATTGTATCGAAAACGAGACCGTATAATTCTGCAGTAAATACTACGGTCTCTCCCTTAAGGCCTTTCTTCATATTATCTACAATGCTTGGAAAATCTTTATATAATTCGAAGACAGATTGGCCTACGACCTCGCCTGGCTCTAAGCCGAGTGATGCCAGGCTTTTGCCGTCAGTGAGAGTAAAAACCCCTTCCTTGTCTAACTCAAACAATATCAATGGTTCGTTCGTAATAACCTTTTCTAATCGGAACTTCTGTTCAAGCAACCTCTTTTCGGTCTGTTGATGATGGGTTATGTTGTAGTATGAGATGAGGAGTACTTTTCGTCCAAGGGAATCTGCAAAAGGTCTGGTATTAAGAGATACATAGATGATCTCACCAGATCTTAATCTTACTTTGTGTTCAAAGCCTGTAACGGTTTTGCCACTTTTTTTTGCTTCTGAAAAAGGATATTCTTCGAATTGAATGGGTTTATCGTCAACGGTCATAAAAGTAACACCGATGTCAAAAAGGTTTTTGCTTTCGACATCGTCTCTTATATGGAACATTATTTTTTGAAACTCATTAATAGCGAGTATATCTCGGTTGTCGTCTACGATGACGATACCCGAGGGTAAGGAATTAAACATCATCTGTCCGAATCCAGCTGCTTCTTTTGACATCTACTTTTCTCCGATATTTTTATACCCATTTGGAAAAAACTTCCATTCGAGCCGATTGTAATTATGCCCAACAGACCTTATAATTTTTTAATACAATAATAATGAAATTAAATGCTGATTCTAAAATATTGCTTAATAGTGGTTTCGAGATACCCCGGCTTGGTCTAGGGGTATTTCAAGTAGTTGCGGGGCAATACGCGAAAAATCTTATCATGGATGCTTTTAAAAGCGGATATCGGCATATTGATACGGCAAAAGTGTATGGAAACGAGAGAACAGTTGGAGAGGCAGTAAGGCAATGCGGTATTCCAAGAGAAGAGATATTTGTAACTACAAAACTATGGAATAGCGATCAAGGCTTCGATACATCTATCAGTGCATTCAATGAAAGCCTAAAACAGCTCGGTCTCGATTATATCGATCTTTTTCTGGTACACTGGCCGCTTGAAGATGTCCGAGTCGATTCATGGAAAGCTCTCGAGACTCTTTATGAGGGCGGCAGTTTAAGGTCTATCGGTGTAAGTAATTTCATGATAGACCATTTAGAGGAATTAATAGAGCAGTCCAGCATCATACCGGCTGTCAATCAAGTAGAGTTGCACCCATATAATTACCAGCACCGAAAAGACCTTGTCGAGTTTTGTCAGAGCATAGGGACGCAGGTCGAGGCATATGCTCCGCTTACAAGAGGCCAGCGCTTAAATGATCAAAAACTAGTCAAAAAAGCGGAGAAATATGGAAAGACTCCTGCTCAAATACTAATTCGGTGGTCTCTTCAGAAAGACTTTATCGTCATTCCCAAATCAGCGAATATTGACAGAGTTGAGGAAAATTTAAAAGTTTTTGATTTCTCGATAGAATCAACCGACATGGATGAGATCGATCATTATAACGAGGACTTGATAGTATGTTGGAATCCGGCAGAGGTTGTGTAGTTTTTGGATAAAGGCAACAAAAAGACGATAATCGTCTTGATGGTGGCGATAATTACCGCCACTTTATTGTTATCTGGTTGCAATAATGAAGAAATAAAATCTGAGTCCGTCCTTGCCGAAACACCCTTCGAGACCATAGAGGAATTGGATGAGAGTCTCTCTTCCGGCGAGAGTTACATAAAGATTGAGGGAGAGAGCGGTTTCAAGAGAGTTACTTATGAAGTCATTTTAGTAAGTGGAAAAGAGACATCAAAAAAGATCATAAATGAAAAGGTGATAAAAAAACCGGTCGATGAAGTTGTTGCCATTGGCCCGGCCGAGTAACTTATTGCTAATGAGGATCGTGTTTTTAAATGGTTAGACGATTAATCACAGCTGCTATTTTGTTATTTTTAATTCTTTTTCTTATCCTTGATACGGGCATTCTATTAGCTAGAGTGGCTCAAGCTGAAGGGTTGATTGTTTTTAAAGATGAATCAGTAGATTCTTATATATATCCAAAAGAAGCGCGATGGATGAGGTACGATCTTTCGAAAAAAAACAATAAGTTAGAAGACGAAAAGGTCTACATATCACTTAGTGAAGCGCCGCCGAACGAGGATCCCGGAGACGGGTTTTCGATTGTCGATAAAGACGATAATCTGTATCCGCAGATGCCAACCGAGAAAGAAGGCAAAGTCATTCATGCGCTATACAAAGCTGATTATGGTTGGGAATGGAGATCGCTTAAAGACGTCTCTTTGGGGGCCAAAATCATGACCTCGTTACAGCCCTTTTTAAAACACCCTGTCGGAGTTAAGGCCTCAACTTTCGACACTGATAAAGAGCGGTTTATTCTGGCTAGCGTGATCAAT
>JAUVQW010000097.1 GCA_030597945.1 Actinomycetes bacterium | reverse complement strand
ATTAAGACAGCAGGCCTTCAAAAATCGGATCTTATTGTCGTCGCTGCAAGGCCATCGATGGGAAAAACGGCCCTTGCTCTATCCATGGCTCAACATATTGCCGTAAAAGAAAAAAAGGCTGTAGCGATTTTTAGTCTCGAGATGAGTCGGCACCAGCTTGCTCAAAGACTACTCGCATCAGAGGCAAGGATCGACGCTCAGGCAATACGAACGGGAAAGATTAGGGATGATGATTGGCAAAAGTTGCAGAGGGCAATGGATCGTCTGGTAAATGCCCCTATCCATATCGATGATTCTGCCGGCATTACAATAATGGAGATAAGAGCTAAGGCCAGAAGATTGATGGCGAGAGAAAATTTAGAGCTTATTATCGTGGATTACCTACAGCTAATGAGCGGAAGAAGCGGGTCAGAAAATCGCCAGCAGGAGATATCGGAAATATCTAGAGCCCTAAAAGTACTGGGGCGCGAGTTAGGAGTGCCTGTCATAGCCGTTTCTCAGCTATCCAGAGCTGTAGAGGCTCGCGACAACAAAAGACCAAAACTCTCAGACCTAAGAGAATCCGGAGCTATCGAGCAAGACGCTGACTTAGTGGTATTCATTTATAGGGAAGCATACTATAACAATGAGACCGATGATAATACTGCCGAAATTATTATCGCAAAACATAGAAACGGACCTACGGGCTCTGTTCAACTATCGTTTGTAGATAAATATGCGAAATTTGAGGATCTTGCTCATGTTAAGTCCCCCTCGATGTGAGAGTAAGAGAGTAAGTACTCATCTGTAAACACAGAGCTTGCTCTGCCTTAAGATTGCGACGACACCAAGCAAAGGTTTTTCTCGTAATGACCGGATTTCGTCACTGCGATCACCGCCACCCCAACCCTGCTTTCTGTTCTCTCAACGCTAACTCCTAACCCGACCCCCTCGACCTCGTCTTTACGAGACAACGGCCACGCGGTCGTGGCAATCTCCGACACTAAAAAGCCTTTTACACTTCGCTGGACCGTACTTTTTTTTCATTTAGCATCTGATCTTCAATATTTTTCTACGAGAAAAACCATTAGTTAGTGCTTACTGGGTCAAAAAATTAAGTTTATGATATTTCTCTTTGGAAGATCATCAATAAGAAAACAAACTGGTAGTGTTTCCACCCTCAAGGCTCGCTTTTTTTAAAGCAAGTTTTCCATTTTTCTGGAGCTCCGCCAGACGCTCCTTACCGCCGGAATATTCAACGATACCACTGCTAAGGGTAATAAGATTATTTCTTCTAACAGACTCCTGTTTAATCGAGCGGCGTACTCGGTCGACTGCTTCTTTAGCCTCGTTTAAGTCAGTCTCCGGCATCAGGACAGTGAACTCCCCTGAGTTGCAACGCGCCGCAAAATCTGTCGCTCTTATGAACTGTACTAACTGAACCGCAACATTTTTTAATATTTTATCCTGTGCGGACGTGCCGCCATTTGGATCGAGCTGTTTAAGACCATCAATAGAGATGAAGGCAATGCTGAAGTTCTTTCGGTATCGCTTCGATCGATATATCTCATTTTCGATCATATTACCGATCGCATCGTTGTTATATATTTTGGTCAGCTTATCCTTGATAGCTTGCTCATAATTTTCAACTTGAGATGATCGGTAAAACCCGGTAATCATAGCCTTTTGGATTTTGTCCATAATGGATATAACGTTTTGGTTGCATGTGATCATTTGCTGATGTGAAATATTGCAGTTCAAAGTAATGTGACTGAAGATCGTGTTCCTAAGTGTTGCGCATTGTTGAATCACATCATCAATTTGAAATCCCAGCTCAAAACGATTTTTCCCAAAGTCCATTGAGGATTGAAAAAGTAGCGGGTCTGTCCCGGATAGGTCGGCTTTATCAACCCCGTTAATGTGACCTGATATACCTCCTATTATCGCCGGAATTTTATCGATCAGCATATCATTAGTAATTGGAATCAGTTCGTGACTTATGTGTAGACTACCCCTGATTTCATTTAGCCATTCTTCAGTTATGTCCCAGGCACCTATTCTAATAGAGTCTGTTACTACTGCCCATTTGCTTATATTATCCATCGATGATTGGATACCCAATTTGGACCCCGCCTTAACTGCAACGCTTAGTTCGATTATCATTACTACCTCGGATAATAGCAAAAAAAAAGACAAAAAATTACTAAAGATATTGTTGAAAAGGACGATATATTACTTACATAATTTATAAAATTTAACGGAGAAAGAAGGGGTATTTTTGAGTTATTTGGTAGTTTACAAAGAAGGCGGCGAAGAGAAAAAAGATATCACTGGCGATGCTAATAGTGCAGCTACTTTTATCGAGGATCTGATCAGAGATAAAAAAATCAGCACTGAAGAGATCAGCCTTCACGAGATGACAAAAGTCGATTACGACGTAAAGCATGTACCGGTTGTAACTATTGGTTCTGTTAAGCATCAGGAAGAAGACGAATTTGTTGCGGCACAGCCGAGCCAGGTCGTTGAGGGAATTGAAGACGCGCAAGAGGCGTCCACCGCCAACGAAGGCCTTGAAGTATTTACTTTCGAATCTTAATCAGATTATCTTAAGTTATTAAAAGGCCGTCTAACAAAGGCGGTCTTTTTTAATGCCAAAAAAACTGATCAAGAGTGATAGACTGTGACACTATGGTGAAAAATGATAACCTCGACGATCTTAATCCAATACAGAAGGAGGCGGCCTTATTAAACGAAGGGCCTCTCCTTATACTTGCCGGAGCCGGCAGCGGCAAAACCCGACTTCTTACATATAAGATAGCATATCTGATCAGGGAGTTATCGGTAGATCCGCGCGCCATCCTTGCTATCACCTTTACAAACAAAGCTGCGACTGAGATGAAGTTGCGGATAGAGAAATTGATCGGCGGCCGCCTGGCAAACGATATGTGGGTAAGTACATTTCATTCAGCGTGTAATCGAATTCTTCGCATATACGCAAAAAAGATCGGATTTGACAATAACTTTGCTATCTATGACGCCAGAGACTCGTATCAGCTAGTCTCTGAATCACTAAAGGAAATGGACCTTGATCCGAAACTGTATCCACCAAAGGGTATATTGGCTGCTATAAGCGGGGCAAAGAGTAGATTGCTAGAACCCGAGGCCTACTCATTGACGACAGAAGATGACTTTGAGGAGATTGCTGCCACTGTTTACTATAAGTATCAATCAAAGTTATTTGAAAATCAGGCCATGGATTTTGACGATCTAATCAACATGACGGTAAAGTTGCTAAGAGAGAACGAGACTGTTTTGGCAAGGTTCAGGGATCAGTTTAAATACATCCTAGTCGATGAATATCAAGACACCAACCCATCACAATATCAATTGATCCACCTACTTGGAAGCGGAGGCAAGAACCTTACGGTCGTTGGAGACGAGGACCAATCGATCTACGCCTTTCGGATGGCCGACGTAAAGAACATATTGGACTTTGAGGACGATTTCCCCGGAACTACCCTGATCAAACTGGAGCAAAATTATCGCTCGACAAAGAAAATACTTGAAGCCGCTAATAATGTAATCAAAAAAAATATTAATCGAAGCGGAAAGACCCTATGGACAGACAATCCCGAAGGGGGAATAGTCTCGGTATACGCCGCCGAAAACGAGATGGCCGAAGTCGACTTTGTTGTAAAAGAGATAGAGCGCTTGGTGGAATCGGAAGATGAACAGTTGTCGGAGTGCGCAGTTTTCTATCGGACACATGCGCAATCGAGAGTCTTGGAAGAAGCCCTTCTGAGGAGAGGGATGTCTTATAGGGTCATCGGATCGGTTAGGTTTTACGAGCGTAAGGAGATCAAAGATATTTTAGCATACCTCTGGGTGATCTATAATCCGGCCTCTAATCTTCAATTAAGAAGGATAGTCAATGTTCCAAAGAGAGGAATCGGAGACAGAACGGTCGCTAAAATAGAGGCGTATGCTACTAGGCATAAAATACCTCTATATCAAGCGCTACTTCGGATTGACGAAATAAGCGTCGGACCGAGGGCAGGCAAACAGATCAACGATTTTATAAAGATGATGGGTGATCTGATAAGTTTAAAGGAGAACTTAAGTCTTAGCAGCCTTGTCAGGAAGATACTCAGTAAAACAGGTTACACAGAGGAGTTAAGCGCTGAGAGGACGGCTCAAGCCAGGTCGCGGTTAGAAAATCTAGATGAGTTCATATCTGTAGTCAGGGATTACGAGACAGGCTCGACTGTCGATGACCTGGCAGCGTTTATGCAGCAAGTATCTCTTATATCTCCAGCGGACATGTCTGACGGGGAGACAGACGAGGGGGTCAACCTCATGTCACTGCACAGCGCCAAAGGACTTGAGTATGAGAATGTTTTTATAATAGGAATGGAAGAGGGAATATTTCCTCATTCCAGATCTCTTGGAGAGAACGATCAACTTGAAGAAGAAAGAAGACTTTGTTACGTGGGAATGACCCGGGCAAGAGAACGTCTATACATGACCTACGCATATTCGCGGCTTCTTTTTGGTCAACGTCTTATTAATAAGCCATCGCGTTTTGTCGAGGAAATACCGGAGGACTTACTTCATTACGTCGGAAAGGAAAAAAGAAGTGAGGCATCACTAAAATCGGTATATCCAGGAGAAATAGTTTTTCATGACAAATGGGGTGAAGGGATGGTTGTCGAAGTAGAAGGCAGAGATGAGAATGCCATCGCTACCATCAATTTTGAAGGATTAGGAATAAAGAGAGTCCTCTTGATGTATACTCCTCTGAAACTAATGGATGAGCAGTAAAACAGCCTGGTTGAGAGCTATATTTTGTTGACATTGTCCCGCCAAAAGATAATCATAAGTGATAGTCGGCGACATCCCCCTTGTCGTCGGCTATTCTTTTTAAGGGATTTCT
>JAUVQW010000015.1 GCA_030597945.1 Actinomycetes bacterium | reverse complement strand
TTATTTTAATGATCATCAAAAAAGGTAGGTTAAACGGTACGGAAGAAGTGATCAAGACTTTTCACGATCCTGCCGGCCGCTTGGATGAAAGAAAGGCACCGCTAAAATCGCTAGCGGCGATATTTACCGTCGGATTTGGCGGAAGCGCCGGTCTGGAAGGCCCGAGTATGTATATCGGCGCGGTAGTGGGGACGCTGGTAAAGAGGGTAGCCAACTTACTTAAGCTCGACACCGATGATGTTAAATCGGTGATGATCGCCGGTGCTTCGGCGGGCATGGCTGCCATCTTTAAGGCACCACTTACGGGAATCGTCTTTGGTTTGGAAGTCCCATATAAAGATGATATGGCAAAAGAGTCGCTCATCCCGTCTTTGGTAGCTTCCGTTACGTCATATATTACTTTCGTATCGATAATGGGGATTGAGCCTCTTTTTAAAACCGGGCGAATCTTTACCCTAGATTACCGCGATCTTTTACTGGTAGCCGTTCTTGGACTTGTAATCGGTCTTATGGCCCGTTTTTTTGTCATATCTTATAGAAAATCGGAGGATTTCTTTAGCGGGCTTAATATCCCACTCATCTATAAACTGATGATCGGCGGTACGATAGTCGGGATCACCGGCGTTATATCGATTCTCGTCTTAGATTCGCCGATGTCTCTTGGAGTCGGCTACGGCGTCATCGATGATATTATCGCCGAAACATTTACGTTAAAGATTTTGATCGGGCTGCTGATCCTTAAGTTTGTGGCCGTTATCGCTACGATGTCTACCGGCGGAGTTGGCGGGATATTCATACCGATGATTATGATCGGTGCTACAATCGGCGCCATAATCGGAAAACTGTCTCCCTTTGAAAAAGGCCACCTATATCCGGTCGTGGGGATGTCGTCATTTCTAGCGGCCGGTTATAAGACCCCCTTGGCAGCGGTAACGTTTGTGGCGGAGACTACTGGCAGCCCCGGATATATAATTCCCGGACTTATCGCCGCCGCCGTCGGCTTCATGGTGTCGGGCCGTCTATCAATATCGCGTTTTCAGCGGTGGTCGAGGATGACGAAGATCGAGACGATGCTTATGGCAAAAGTAAAAGAGGCGATGACTCGCGAAGTCGTGACGGTACCAGGCGATATAAGTGTAGACGATTTTTTCCAGGATTATCTACTAAAATACCGGTTTAAAAGCTTTCCCGTTGTTATTGGTGATCATCTTGCCGGGATGATCGCACTTAGCGATGTAAACGAGATCCCCGAAGAGCAGTGGGATGAAAAAAAGGTGATTGAGGCGGCCGTAAGCGAGGTAGTTGTTGCTTACCCGGAACAATCGCTTGCGGATGTTTTGGATGAAATGAATGAGAAAAGCATAGACCGCCTGCCGGTCGTAAGCCATAGAGATGAAAGAGAGATCATCGGGATCATCTCGTCGTCGGATATTGTGGAGATGGAAGAGTTAAGCCGTTACGTTGCTGGGCGCCGCGATAAAGTCACTACCACTTGATCTACTTTTCGAAGACGTTGACGCCCTCGCTATCAATCGCCACTACTAGCGGAAGATCGGCGATAGTAAGTTTGTAAATAGCTTCCGGCCCTAGTTCTTGCCAGGCGATGAGCTCCATTTTTTTAATGAATTGGGATAGATAAACGGCCGCTCCTCCGGTAGCTACAAAGTAGACCGCCCGGTGGCGCTTTATTGCTTTTATCACATCATCAGAGCGGTTACCCTTACCGATCATTCCTTTTACACCGGCTTTTAAGATAGCGGGGGTGAAAGGGTCCATCCGGGACGATGTAGTCGGGCCGATAGAGCCGATAATCTCGCCCGGCCGTGCGGGCGCCGGACCGGCATAGTAGATCGTCTGGTCTTGGAGATCCAAGGGGAGCTCCTTTTCGCCTTCAATCAGACTTACCAGCCGCTTGTGCGCTTGATCTCGCGCGGTATAGATAACGCCGGAGAGCTCGACTAGGTCGCCTGCTTTTAACTCTTTTCTACTTTCTGTCGTAAGGGGTAGCTCTATTTTAGACACGACTTACTCCTTAGCCTAATTTTTATAGATATCGGCCAGTGCTTTGTCCAGATCCTCAAATTTAAACTGGTAGCCTGAGTCCAGCATTTTTTTAGGAAGCGCTTTTTTGCTCTCCAGTATAAGTTCTGAGCCCTCCCCGAACATCAGATTTAATGAAAACTTCGGTACCGCAAACCAGCTCGGCTTCTTAAGCGCCTTTCCCAGAGCGTCTGCGAACTGGCGACCGGTAACCGGATTGGGAGCGACGAGATTGACCGGACCGCTGATCGATTCATCTTCTAAGATCTTTATGACGATACCGACGTGATCGTCGATGTGTATCCATGAGGTATACTGCTTTCCGCTTCCAAAGGGTCCGCCGAGATATAGCTTAAAGGGGGTCTCCATCTTGGCCAGAATACCGCCTTTTCCAAGGACATCGCCGGTCCTAATTTTTACCACTCTTACCCCGAGAGCCGTGGCGGAATTAGCGGCTTCCTCCCAGTCGTGGCAGAGTTTGGCTCCAAAGGTGGTGCCAACACTTGAATCTTCTGTTAGCTCATCGGTGCCGCCATCGCCGTAGATACCGATGGCCGAGCCGCTTACAAGTACTCCCGGTTTATTTTTTGCTCTTTTGATAGCGCTGACAATATTCCCCGTCGATACTACTCGTGAATCGAGAATCAACTTCTTACGCTCCGGTGTCCATTTCTTAGCCAGGATCGCCTCACCACAGAGATTGACTACGCCGTCATGGCCGTCGATTTGGTCCTGCCAATCACCAACAGTTGCGGGATCGCCCTCGATAATACTTACCTCATCTCCAAGAACGCCTTTAGCTTTTGACGCGTCTCTTGATAGCACTGTCACCGAGTGGCCCTCACTTACAAGTTTCTTTGACAGGTTTTGTCCGATGAAACCGCTACCGCCGCTAATAAATATTTTCATCAAAACTCCAACTCCACTGAGCGAAGACTGTTGCAGTTGATATTGACCGCTACCGGAAGCGAGGCCATATGCGAGGGGCCGGTAAGAACGGAGACACCCAATGCCGTTACATCGCCACCTAAGCCTCCCGGTCCGATTCCCAGCTTGTTAACCGCTTCTAGAATATATGTTTCTAATTTATCTAGTTTTGGATCCAGATTGGGCTTCTCGAAATTTTCAAGAAGCGCCTTCTTTGCAAGAGTTCCTACGGTATCAAAACTGCCACCAATTCCGATCCCGATAAAAAGGGGCGGGCAGGCGCTGATAGCGGTCTCCTTTACAGTGTCGGTGATAAATTCCAGGATCTCCTCGGGGCTGGCCGTCGGTTTCATCATCTTTATTCTCGAAGCGTTGTCGCTGCCGCCACCCTTGGGCATGATCGTTATTTTTAATACTTCACCACGGATAAGCGATGTATGGATCCTTGCCATCCGCCGTGGTTTAAAATTATCTCTTTCAAAAAAAGCATCGGCGATCACCGATTGCCTTAAGTTATGGTTATTATAAGCGGCCGCCACCCCGCCTTGGATTGCTTCAGATAAGGTGCCGTTTTCGATGACCACCATGTTTCCTAACTTGGCAAAAGCGGTTATGTATCCACAATCTTGGCAGAGCGGCATCTTTTTCGCTGCGGCATCTTGATAGTTGGCGATGAGCTGGGCGAGGACCTGGCTTCCCGCCCTAGTATTATTGGAAGTCACCGATTTTTCTAAAAGGACTTTTGCGTCTTGTCTAAGTTTGTAGTTCGCCTCTAAGCAGGCTTCCTCTACTTTATTGGCTATCTCTATTACTCTTAGATTTTTTATTCCTTTACCCCCAACGCTTATAAGGATTCTAATTCATCGATAGAAGTTTTGATAGCTTCGGCCGAATTATTTAGCTCACCGCGTTCCGACTCGCTTATCTCCAGCTCGACAATTTTTTCAACGCCGCCGCCGCCGATGATGGCGGGAAGATTAATATAGATACCGTTGAAACCATATTCACCTTCGGTAAGGCAACACGTCGGGATAGTTACTTTTTCATCCCTAATGATCGCTTTTACCATCGCTGCCGCCGATGACCCGGGGGCGTAGAAGGCACTGCCGGTCTTTAGAAGGGAGACGATTTTAGCGCCTCCGTTTACCGTCTTTTCTTTAATTACCTCGATCGCTTCTTTATCTAATACCTCACTTACCGGTTTACCATCTATTTTAGCAAGGCTGATAAGGGGTACCATATCGTTACTGTGGGCGCCGATCACCATTGCCTCGACCCTTTCCACTTCAACCTCAGCCGCCTCGGCGATGAAAAAGCGAAGTCTGGAGGTATCGAGCAGTCCTCCCATCCCGAGCACCCGGTTTTTGGGCAGGCCGCTTTTTTTAAAGGCAAGATAGGTCATAACATCAAGGGGATTGGTAACGATAAGCAAGATAGCGTCCGGACAACGATCGACAATGTTTTCTACAACGCTCGTAACGATCGCCGAATTCTTTTTTAATAGATCACTTCGGCTCATACCCGGTTGCCGGGGAAGTCCCGCTGTGATCACAACTACATCGGAGCCGGATATATCATCATAATCATCGGTGCCGGTTATCTTGGAAGGGGACTGGAATAGTGACATAGCTGCCGAGAGATCCAGGGCTTTACCCTGGGGGATACCTTGGACAACATCGAGAAGAACGACGTCGCCTAAAGCTTCTTTAGCCGTGATCAGCGCGGCGGTTGCCCCTACGTTTCCACTGCCTATTATTGATACTTTTTTCATCCGACCCTTGATTTTGGTGCTTTCAAACGAAAATGCTATCACAAACAAAGGAGAGAGCGCCAGCTTTAAGTGAAAGGGTCTTAAGACTCCATTTTTTTCGAGGATTCTCTTACTGTAGAGTCGTGGACGAGTTTTTGTTTTAAAAGCTCGGGGATGATCACCGGTTCTCTAAGTTCGTTATAGTCGATAAAGCGCTCGGAATCGATGTCAGTTATAAGCAGTTCACTATCGGAAGCCGATGCCTCGGCAGTGATCTCTCCTTGCATAACGGTGATCGAGTTACCGAGAAACTGTCGGTTATTAAATTCGCCGATCATCGACGCTGTAAGAACGAGGTGGGCTTGGTTCAGCGATCTCTCTACGGCGAGCTCTTTTATCGCTTGTTGTTCCAGAAGTGAGATGGCACTTACTTGCATTAATATTATCTCGGGTTTTATTTCATGGATGATGGAATCGATCTCGCTGTCGTAGGCTTCCAACTCCGATAGGACCATCAAGGTTCCTAGTTCGGTATTGAACAGCCTTGAGCGGGCATCTTGCATAGAGGTAGCCGTGATCTCGGGATCGAAGGAGCTTAAATTTCCTTTTCTGTCAAAGAAGGCGGAAGAAATCTCATTATTTAATTCATTAACCACCAAGTTTCCGGTGACGATCTCGATATTATGCAGGGTCGCCGCTTTTGAAAGGGTGGTTACCACTTTTTGATTATAAATAGAATCGATAAATCCCAGAAAAAACTGGTTGAAGAAGATAAGGCTGACATCTTTTTTGCTTGCTTTATTTACTAGGTTGATTACTGTTTCGAGGTTTGTGTCAATACTTTCGCTTGGCCGGTACTGGGCGATGGCGATTTTCATCAATCACTACTTCGCGGCTTTTTTATTCTTATACTCATCTTTGGTGGAACAATTAGGATCGACGCACAGCTCCCAAGGTCTTCTCCCCTTCGTGATCACCTTGATCTTGGGGGAGCCGCAAGGTTCGCAGGTCTCTCCCAGCGGAATGATCGTTCCGTGTTGCGGGAGGGGGAAGGTGGTGTCGCAATCAGGATAATCACTGCAGCCGACGAAACGTTTACGAGTTTTCTTAGACCGGATTATCCTTAGATCACCCTCGCTATTAGGGCACTTACCAAGGATATTGCCTTCTTGGATTCCGGCTCGAATTTCGCTTCCGACCTCATCCTTCTTTTTGACTAGATCTTTAAATATCTCGTCTAACATCTTTCGGGAGCGGTTAACGACTTGATCGCGGTCTATCTTGCCATCGGCGATCTGGTCCATGTCCGATTCCAGATCGGCAGTCATCGATGGTGACGATATCTTTTCGGCATGCTTTTTTAAAGAATCAGACATAGCGATGCCAAGATCCGTAGGAACGATAGGATCGCTATGGATGTAGCCACGGTAGTAAAGGTTCTGAATGATATTGTGCCTAGTGGCCTTTGTTCCAAGCTCCAAATCTTCCATCTTCTGGATAAGAGATCCTTGGCTAAAACGGCCCGGTGGCTGCGTCTCTTTATCTTCGACTATTTTTTCTAGAAGCTCCAACGCATCGCCCTCATTTAATTCCGGTAGATAGACATCCTTCTTTTTCCCGTAAGGGTAGTAGTGTAACCATCCCGGTGTAATTACTTGAGAACCCCTGGTAAAAAACGGCTCACCACCTGCTTCTATATCGACTCTGATGCTGGCAATTTTTGCTTTTGGAGCCAGGGTGGCCATAAATCTTCTGGCGATCATTTCATATATTTTCCAGTGCTGATCGTCTAGCTTATCTCCTGGGTTAGAACCGGTTGGATGGATCGGCGGATGGTCTGTGGCTTGCTTTTTTCCTCTGGTCGGTTCGAATTTATCAGTTTTACCTATTTCTTTAGCCAAGCTTCCAACAGTTTTGACGCTCTCAAGCGAAGCTAAGATCCCCCGAAAATCGAGTGAGTCCGGGTAGACGGTATTATCAACGCGCGGATAACTTGTATAACCTTCCATATATAAGTTTTCCGCTATCCGCATGGCATTAGCCGGGGATATGCCCGTTGCCGCGGCCGATGTTAGAAATGATGTGGTATTAAAGGGCGCCGGGGGCGCGGTATTTCGCTCTGTCTTTTTGATCTTAGTGATCTGGCCGCTATCGCCCAGTTTTTTAAGTACTTCGTCGACCTCGTCTTTTTTCCAAAACTTTTCGGCCTTATGGCTTGCATCGAATTCGTCGTTACCGATCTTGAATTTTCCCGTTAATTGCCAATAAGGCTCACTTACAAAGGCTTTTCTTTCATGCTCTCTCTCGACTACCAGGGTAAGAGTTGGACTCTGGACCCTTCCCACCGATAGGAACTGGCTTCCCAGTCTTGTAGATGAAAGCGACATGAACCGGGTAAGCGTTGCTCCCCAGATAAGGTCGATATCTTGCCGGGCTTCTCCGGCTTTCGCTAGGGAGTAATATGGTTCTTCAAGATTATTGAAAGCGTCTTCCAGCTCTTTTTTGGTAAGGGCCGAGAAGCGGGCTCTTTTTATCTCAATGTTTTCGTTTATCTTCTTTATCTGATTAAGGGCGTCGACCCCGATCAGCTCACCTTCTCTATCAAAGTCGGTGGCGATGATTACTTTGTCTATGCCTTTTGCCTCTTTTTTAAGGGCGGTAACCAGACTCTTTTGAGTAGGGACTTTGACTATCTCGGCATTTATGAGATCTTCGGGGGGCGGGTCTTGCCAGTTTGAGTATTTATCAGGGAAATCCACCTTTAAGATGTGCCCCTTTAGGCCGATGCAAGTCACATCGTCACCGTTTAATTGGAATTGGTAGGTGGGGATAGACCCTTTGGTCGTTTCGTTCTTTCCCTTAGATAGCATCTCCGCTATTCGTTTCGCGGCTATATTTTTCTCACTGATAATTAATGTCTTCATAGGTATTTTTTTGTCCTATCTCCTTGGCTTTCGATGCAGCCTTATAAAACTGCCCCAATAATCATCATAGTAAACGTCAGAAGATATTAACGCTGATTCACTTTTCGTCATAACAGTGCCATATGTTAACACAAAAAAAATTGCTGGCAAGAAAATAATTAATGAAGGTCGATTTTCGCACTATATACAGAGACAGAAGTAGGTAGAAAGTGAAAATTGATAAATAGGCAGGTAAACATGGTTGTTAGCAGAGATCATCTAATTAGGGAATCGATCAGCAAAAACAGGGATATAAAAAATTAATTAGTGCCGGCTAGATCCAGCGAGCGATAATAAGCGTAAACTCATATAGAAAGATCATAAAAGCACTCATTATCAGCATCGGGGGCAGGCTCCAATCCGGTGTTGCCATCGCCGAAATAACAAGGAGCGATACATAGGCGACTCGCCAGTTTTGTCTTAGGCGCTCCCGGCTTACAATTTTTAATTTCATCAAGATGATGAGAGCGACCGGGGTCTCGAAGGCGACACCGAAAGCGATAATAAAGAGGGTTGTAAAGCTGATAAATTGGCTGACATTTAATAATCTTACAAGTTCGCCTTCGTCTTGGGCCAGAAGCCACTCGGCGCCGACCGGAAGGACGTAGTAGTAGCCGACACTGGCACCCATCATGAATAAGACGACCATCATCGCCACCATCGGATATAGAAGCCGTTTTTCTTTGCCCTTTAGAGCCGGTGCGAGGAAGGAAAGTATCTGATAGAAGATGATCGGTGTAGACATGATAAATCCAAACAAGACCCCCAGCTTGAATTTGGCCATGAACGGCTCCATCAAGCTTTGGTATGTAATAGTAATATCCGGAAGCCTCGCTTTTAGAAAATCGAGGATACGAAAGGCGTAAACATAACCGATGGAGCTAAAGATAAGAAGAGCAAGTACTATGCGAGTAAGCCTTTTTCTAAGCTAACCAATGAGATCGAAAAAGGTCATTTGTTTATCTGCCAACAAGTGCTCCTGTGATGTCTTATTATAGGTGCTGATCTATGCCGGCCACCTTAATTAATTTAATAACTAAAAGTAAGGTGTTACCATTTAAATCAACTACGACATCATAGCAACTTGAGTGACTTTGAGCAACAAGGGAGGTATGGTCAAGCTAGGAAGGAAAATACTTTCTAAGTCTAAGGATTGTCTTATTGCCGTCGTCGCTTATCAGCTCCACTTTATCCATTAGAGCCGATATCAGCGATAGACCGTAGCCCCGTTCTTCAGGCTCTGACCAGACGATGGGGGTAAGAGCCGCGAGTTCAAGCTCTTTTCCCGTACAACCGACATCAATGGTTATCTCTTCTTCCTGGACTGAAAACGAAAGATCCAGTGTGGCGTTATCAACATTTTCCGCCTGTAATACGACACTATTACAGACTTCTGATACGGCTATTTTGATATCTTCGATGATTTCCTCATCGCTTAAGAAATTTCGTATAAGACCGCCAAGAGCCAGTCTGGCGAGACTTACATATTCGCTACTGGCTGGTATGACTAATTTTACTTTATTCTCAAGCAGCACCTCTTCAGACACTTTCAAGAGCCTGGCCTTCGTTGTCAAAGATCGGGAATATCTTGACTAAACCGGTGATCCGAAAGATCTTTAAGATGTTCTCCTGTGAACAGATAAGAGAGATTGATCCATCATGGGAGCGAACTCTTTTTAATCCACCGACTAGAACACCTAGCCCTGATGAATCCATGAAAGCTACTTTTTCAAGATCGACGACGATCTTGAACTTACCCTGATCGACAAGGTCGATCAATCTGCTTTTTAATTTGGGCGCCGTATAGACATCGACTTCCCCGTCGAGTCTTAGCACCATCGCATCGTCTTTTTCCTCTACTGCAATTTTTAGGTCCAAATCCAACACCTCCTGTTAGGCTGATCTTTTTAAACTTCTAAGTATTACTACGACCTCATCGTCGGTTACTTGTTCAAAATCTTCATAAACCTGGCCGACGGCATAAAATCCCGCCGGAGAATCTAAGCATATGACTTCATCCGCCTGGCCTTCAAGCGACTGTACCGTATTTTTCGGCCCTACCGGTATAGCGACCACCAACTTCTTCGGACTCCTGGATCGAACCAGTTTGATCGCCGCTTTCGCCGTGCTTCCCGTCGCTAATCCGTCATCTACCAAAATGGCGACTTTGTCTTTTAGATCGCTCTCTTTTGAGCTACCCATATACATTAACCGACGCCTACTTATCTCATCAACTTGAGTCTCTATCTCACGCTTTAAGTAGTCATCGCTAACATCCAGCCGTGCTACCAGGTCTCTATCTAAAATCACATTATCTTTATCAACGACCGCGCCTATTGCCAACTCTTTATTAGACGGTGCCCCTATTTTTCTCGGGATTATTAGATCCATTGTCGCGCCCAGAGTATCTGCGACCTCTTTTGCTACCACTACACCGCCGCGAGGAATAGCCAAAACGACCAGGTCCTCACCTTTATATTTAAGTAACCTTTGTGCCAGTTCCTTGCCGGCTTCAACTCTATCTCTATACATATTGCCTTAAGAGAATAAATCAATTCTCTCTACTTTACCAAAAGCTTTTGCTTGCTAAAAGATAAATTTAAAATAACGGCTCTTCAGTTGATTTGAAAGATAGCTCTACATTTAGGTTTTTACCATTTATTGGATGTATTCAAACAGAAAAAAGGGCCCGAAGGCCCTTATTAAGGTCATATTAGATCATCTATGATTATCGGCGACCACCTTTTTTGCCAATCATCTCGAAAAATTCGATGCCATGGCGTTTCTTGGTAGTTTCGCCGCCCTTTTTACCGATAGTTTCATAAAATTCAGATCCGTATTTTTGTTTTACTGACTCCCCTCCTTTTTTTCCGATTTTTTTGTAAAATTCAGGTCCGTATTTCTCTTTGACCTTTTGCCCGCCTCTTTTTGCCTGGGGGGTACCCGGTGTTGGGCCTCTCTTTGCCATACATATCACCTTTTTCCTTTCCACCTACAGTCTGCCTCATTGCTTTGGTTAACGCAATAAGAAACAACTGACTTTCACCATTTTTAACTACCCACGCTCCATTCGTTTAAACATCTTGGTAGGCGTAAAGATAGGGAAAATCGCAGCATAATAAGGTAATAAAAAATTATTAGCTTAGTGGAAAAAAATGGAGATTATTAAGACCCGAGCTCCGATAGAGCACTACTGGCGTCTTTCGAATACTTGCCTTCGGGTTCAAGCTCTAAATACTTTTGATACGAAGACCTAGCTTGGTCGTTGTTACCTAATTTTTTTGCCGCCTCGGCTAGAAAAAATTGGCTATTTGCGTGATTTGGGTCGGCGGTTGCCACCTGATTTAGAAGATCGAAGCCTTCCTGTGTCTGGCCGAGCATCACTTTTGAGGCGCCAAGGCCGGATTTCGCATCTATGTTTTCGCTATCTAATTGCACGACTTGATCATAAAAGGTGGCGGATTGTTCGTACTCTTGATTATTAAAACTGAAATCCGCTTGGGCAAGGAGTGCCTGGATTTGTTCTTGTTTGCTTGGGGGATCGTTATTGACTAACGGTTGCTGTTGGGATTGGTTGTTCTGACCCAGACCCCCGAATAGAAACGGAACAAGAGATCCAGCGAATGTGATCGCTATAAATAGAGCAATTATTTTAATTATGAGGCCGGACTTTTTCTTATCTAGCATTTTATCAACTTTGCCAATATATCATAGAATCATGGCAATGTCTAAGTTATTTTAGCAGGCCAGCCTTGTTAAATTAAATATTAAGTTTAAGGGATTCTATTTGCGAGCTGTCTTTTTTTGAGTCCTTTTTCCTGCCTCGATCAATTTCTTTACTTTGTTGCCGCCCTTTTTCCCGATGTCCTGGTAAAAACTTGGGCCATACTTTTTAAGAGTCGTCTTTCCGCCTTTTTTTCCTGCTTCGCCTACGGTCATCTTTCCTTTTTTTTCAGCCAATTGAAACTGCCTCTCTTTCCGACTCTCACGCTTAACCAAACTGCAATGAGATAAGATAGCTAATAAGTCCCTATTCGATACCCTTTGCCCAAAATGTTAAACCACTTGCATGTCGCATGGCCGGATTACTTACTCGGGCAGGATAAACGATGGTACTAAGTGAAAGCTTTGTTAGATGGAGAGGTTGCATATGCGTCGGCTAGGGGATTATTTCGCTTTTTTGCCGGCCTCGATCAGTTTCTTGACCTTCTGTCCACCCTTATGGCCGATCCGCTCGTAGAACTCATGGCCATACCTTTTCTTGGTGGTCATTCCCCCCTTTGGGCCGCCTATCCGACCGCCCTTTTTACCGATCTCTTCATAAAAGCCCGGACCGTATTTCTTAGCAGTCTGCTTGCCGCCTTTTCTTCCCGCTTCACCGACGGTCATCTTACCTTTTTGTGCCAATATTAATACACCACCTTAATTTGGATTAGTTTGAACATCTCAGACACCCTTTGGTCATGACATAATTTCTTATCGATGTCATGACCGGAAAAATAATCGAGTAAGGCAAAGCATTATTTTTTCTAACCTTGCTCGATAAGCTTCTTGACCTTCTGTCCACCCTTATGGCCGATCTGCTCGTAGAACTCGTGGCCATATTTTTGCGAAGTTGTCTCGCCGCCCTTTTTACCGATCTCTTCATAAAAGCCCGGACCGTATTTCTTAGCAGTCTGCTTGCCGCCTTTTCTTCCCGCTTCACCGACGGTCATCTTACCTTTTTGTGCCAATTATCTCACCTCCTAAATAAGAGTTAGTAACCGATTGTAATTGTCTATTTGAAACTAGCCCTATTTTTTTACCCTTCGTTAGGTTTTTTAAACAAAACTGCTTACTTTTTGATTTTTAATTAATAGCCCTCTTTAGGACCAATCAAACATTTCCCAGATAGACGTGTTTTAGCCTTTCTTCCCCTAACTGTCTGGCTTTTTCTAATACAGAGATCGGGGTGGGAGGGACATTCATCTTGTGGGAGGGGAAATAGCGGGAGAAATGAAGGGGGGTATCGGAGCCAAGGTTATCGGCTATCCAGTTGACCAGAGATCTAATTTCTTCCTCATCGGTATTCATTTTGGGCACGAGAAGGTTGGTGACTTCCACGTGGCAAGATGTCTTTAAAAGAGCGGCGGACTCCAGGACCGGTTTTAATTTACCGCCGAGTCGTTTATAGACGTTATCGTTAAATCCTTTTATATCTATGTTTACCGCATCGATAAAAGGCAAGATCTCCATAAGCGGTTTCGGATTTAGGTAGCCGTTAGTCACTACCACGTTCTTTAGCCCATTTTCAGTAGCAATTTTTGCCGTATCGCTTAGATATTCATACCAAATGAGTGGCTCGTTAAAGGTATATGCGATACCGATATTATTCATCTTTTTGTAGTTAAGGGCCGTATCAACAGCCTGCCGCGGAGATAATTTGGAAGTTGTTTTTTCGATCACTGTTTCTGGATCTTCTTTAAAGAACCGGCTTTTAGGGTGGGCAAGCTCCCAATTTTGACAGTATGGGCAGGCGAGACTACATCCAATACTACTGACAGAAAAAATCTGCGAGCCAGGATAGAATTCAAAAAGAGGCTTTTTTTCTATTGGATCTAGATGCTGGGCAGAGATCCGGCCGTAAGAGAGGGCGTAGAGTTTTCCGGCGATGTTTTGCCTTACAAAACAGATACCAACTCTGCCCGGATATATGAGGCAGTTATGGGGACAGAGTCTACAGCGGACTTTGTCGTCGTCAAGTTGTTCGTAAAACTGGGCTTCTTTCATGATGAGTTCTTAAGTTGAATACTTATGATTTTACCCAATCGAGCTGTTTTAAACAGAGCTATTCGAAATTTTTCATGCGTACGAGGATCTTTGAATAGATATCCTTTATCGAATCTTCGTCGAGGGGGCCATTATTTAAGAGGGTGATCTTCGTCAGTATCTCGTTTTCTCTTTGTTCGTCGAAGATAGGCAGGTTCGCCTGAGTCTTTAATTTTCTGATCTCATATGAAAGCTTAGCTCGCTTGTTTAGGGCATTTATCAGCTCTTCATCGAGGCTGTCAATTTTTTTTCTCATCTCATTTATCTCTTGCTCTTCGGAAATCATTGCTCTCCTTACATGAGTCTTAAACTAAATTGTGGGATATTTTAGCAGTTACAAGCGTATGCTAAGACATATTTATTTTAGCAGAAGAGGAGTGCCGGCGTAAAGCGTAAGGGTCTTTTCGCGACCGTGTCAATTTTTAAATTTAATATT
>JAUVQW010000037.1 GCA_030597945.1 Actinomycetes bacterium | reverse complement strand
GTCTATCTCAATCGATTCTTTGATTTTGATCTTTTTTATTAAGTGTTCCAGTTTTCTTTGAATAGCTCTTCCACAGCCGCCGCCACACGTCATCGTCACGAATCTTAAGTCATTTTCTTTTGGGTAGATTTTAAAGCCGTCTATCCGCTTGGCGAAAGAATACTCACAGAAATATCCAGAGCATCTCTCCATAACGATATCGCATTGAACGATAACCAGGTATTTTTTATCCATATTAAGTAAATGTCATTTCTGGTTTTTTATTACCCAAGAAGGCAACTTAAAAACAGATTAAAAAAATGCTTTTAAATCTCCTTTGATTTATTAAAAAACTAACCATTGAAATGCAGTTCCTTACTAAAGCAGGAACATGTGTTGCCGATATATTAGATAAAAGTTAACTTAGAAAAATATGGTTCATCTAAAAAATAAAACTATATGTAGTGCCTGCTGGGCAACTATCGATATCAAGGATAGTGTGTGCCCGGTATGTAAGAGTGCTGTGAATAAAGACTCGAGGTCCGATGATGATCTAAGAGAAGAGATCGTCAATCTTAACCTGCCTTCCGATGATGCACCAAAAGAACAAGGCAGCAAGCTCTCACTGGTAACGATAGCCTTTGTCCTTGTTGTTTTGCTGATAGTTATGGCTGTTGGAATAACCTACGGAAGAGGCGTAGTAATCGTTCAGCCCGTAATAGTCGAAGATTATGTCGGTCAATGGGAAGTAACCGATGTAGTCGGTATGGAAGACCTGATAAACAGACCTGATAATGGAATAGGGATGAAATTCAGTCTTTGGAAGAAAGGTGGCCTGATCGAGAGCAGTTCTTCTCTTCCGGGAAGGTTGGATTTTAAGGCCCAATTAGAAGAAGGTCTTTTAAGGGGCGACTATACAATGGTATATTCAGATAGCATCGCTAATCCGATCGTTGCTGAGCTTACCAGAGATAAAAAAAGGATGGCGATCTATTTTAAGATCGATGATATGGGAACTAGGATCGACACGATAATCAGGCTAAAAAAGAGCGATTCAGGCGGCAGTTGATAGAATTATATTAGTCATCAATGAGCTATGATATGTAAGTTCATACCTTTCTTCCTCCGAAGATGGCGAAATTAAGACATCTCCAGTGGCTCTTGTTATCCAATTAGACTTCTTTCTAAAAATTATTCTGCGGAGACAAGCTCGATCTCGAAGGTTAAGTCTTTGCCGGCAAGCGGGTGGTTTGCGTCAACGGTGATGTCGTTATCGGAAACTTCTGTAACCTTAGCTTTCGTGACCTGGCCATCGGGTGCTTGACCGGTGAGGGTGTCGCCAACTTTAGGCTTATCACCTTGAGGCAGATCTTTTCGATCGATTTTTACCACCAGGTCGTCCAGGCGAGGCCCGTAAGCTTCGGTAAAGGGGATCTTAGTCGTTGTCGATTCTCCGGGCGCTAGACCATCTACGGCTTTTTCAAAACCGGGGATTACTTGTTCCTCTCCTAAAACAAATTCAAGGGGCTCTCTACCAGTGGAAGAATCGAAGACCGATCCGTCATCTAATTTTCCTGTGTAGTGCACTTTAGCTTTTGAACCCTTACCAGCATTCATAATTATCCTTTCGATCAGAGTTAGCTGAAAATAACATATATATCTTTTTTTGCCAATTATTGAATCTATAATTCATTTATGAGTTATTTTGGCTAAATCGATTTACTTGAAGTGATCAAATATAAACTTGACGAGTTTAAACTTCAAGAATATTCTAAATTAAATCAAGCGGGTTTAAATATATGGACGATAATTCGAAGGATGTCAAAATAGTAGCTCTTGCGGGAAGCCTGAGGAAGGCTTCCTACAACAAGAGACTTGTTAAAATTGCAGTGGAGGGCGCCAGAAGAGCCGGGGCAAAAGTCACTTTAATAGATCTTAAGGATTTCCCCTTAACCATTTTTGATCAGGATATCGAAGATGAAAGTGGTATTCCCGAAAACGGGGTAAAGCTAAAAGAGTTATTCAAAGCAAGTGATGGTTTTATTATCTCCTCGCCGGAGTATAATAGCGCTTTATCCGGAGCGCTAAAAAACGTTATCGACTGGACCTCACGACCTTACGCGGATGAAAAAGTACTTGAGTGTTTTAGGGGTAAAACGGCTGTACTTATGAGCGCGTCCCCCGGGGCGCTTGGAGGTTTGAGAGGGCTCTTCGTGCTCCGATCGATTCTCCAAAATATCGGGACAATGGTTGTCCCCGAGCAAATGGCGATATCAAAAGCGGATACGGCCTTTAAGGACGATGGTTCTCTCGTAGACGATCGCCATCAGAAAAAAGTCGAAAATCTGGGCATTAAGTTGACCGAAACTATTTCTAAACTAAAGGGGTCATCTTAAAAATTGGAGGTTTGATGAAGAGCGCTACTGAGTATTTATGGTTTGAAACAAGGACAAGAAGATCGTTTATCAATATCACCCATGAGGTAGAGACTGTTTTAAAAAAGAGTGAAGTATCTGAAGGTCTTTGCCTTGTAAATGCGATGCATATTACTGCGAGTGTCTTTATTAATGATAATGAATCAGGGCTTCATGATGATTTCGAAAAATGGCTTGAAGAGCTGGCTCCCCACGAGCCTATCGCAAGCTATCGTCACAACATGACGGGGGAAGATAACGCCGATGGACACTTAAAGCGGACGATCATGGGAAGGGAAGTCGTTGTCGCTATTACCGAAGGGCGACTGGATCTTGGCCCTTGGGAGCAGATCTTTTATGGAGAGTTCGACGGAAGAAGAAGAAAAAGAGTGTTAGTCAAGATGATCGGCGAATAATCACTTGATTATTTCCTTTATTTCCCAATCCACAGTAGTCGTATTTTCTGCGAGAAAATTTCCATAACCAGTAGACGGATCAAGGATAGTTCCTCTAAAGCTGTCTTTATTACTAAATTTTTCTTCATCGACAAGCAGGTCACCTTCGAATGTCTGCCTATCCACTTTGACGCTAAGGTCGAAGGAGTAGGGATAAAAAGCCTCGCTTAATTCGTCTGATGAAAACCGGCCTTCTTCTACGATAACCGTATTTGACGAATCGACAAGCATATATCTTATTTTATAATCGCCGGTTATCTTTTTGTCTTCCACTTTAAGGGTCGCCGAACCCTTTATTAGATCAGGAGTGAGTCTATCGTCAGATTCACTGATTTCTAAAACATATTTTCCAGGTTCAACCGCTTTTTGCTGTCTTACAAACTCATCAACTCGACCGCATGACATAAGTGATAGAGTCATTACCGTGATAAGAACAAGCAGGATAAAGGGTCTTCTGATCGACTTAGCCGTTTTAAAACCATGATATTTTTTAATTATCATTAATAGATTCGGCAATTGCAAATGCTTGGTTAGCTTCATTTAGCCTTCCCATTTTCTCAAGGATGGTTCCCTTCGTTTTTTGAGCTGTTGACCATAGTTCGCTTTCTTTGTCACCGACTTTATCAAAAGCATCAAGTGCTTCTTGGTCTTTATTTATCTTTTTTAAGACTATACCTTTACCTAGCCATCCAAGGGAATAAGCGGGGTCTAAAGACAAAGCTTCATCAAAGGCTTCAAGTGCCTCATTGGAGCGGCCAAGATTACTTAGAGCCGCAGCTTTGCTGGTAAAAGCATAAGGGTCTTTGGGATCGTTTTTTAATGCTTCATCAAAGGCTTCAAGTGCCTCATCATCTCTATCCAGTCCTATTAATGCGCCGCCTTTGGTAAGCCAAGCAAAAGCATAACCAGGTTCTACCTTCAGCGAAGCCTCACTCGATACTAATGCTTTATCAAAATCTTCGACCCATAGGTGGATGGCAGCAATACCTGCATAGGCAATTGCATTTTTCGGATCGATATCTATAAGATCATTAAAGACTTTAGTAGCTTCCTCGTTATTACCTGATTCATAGAGAACCCAGCCTTTTTCGGATAGCGCATAGGTATTGTCGGGATCAAGCTTTAAAACTTTATCGAAAGACTTTTTTGCCTCTTCGTAGTCACCTGTATTTGACTCGGAATAACCCTTGCTTAGCCAAATATCTTCATTCTCAGGTTCCAGTTTTACCGCTTTGCTAAGAGATTTGAGGCTCTCATCAAATCTACCTAGCCAATTAAGAGAAATGCCGTGGCCGCTTAAAGCGGTAGCATTATTTGGACTTCTCTTTACGGCCTTACTAAAAGAGATTACAGCTTCTTCATAGTCTCCAGTGGTAAGGCTATTTTTACCATCCCTTATATAAGTTGCAGTATTTTCAAAGAAAAAAAGGAAGTATGTACTGATTGATATGGTTAAAAATGTAAACGCAAAAGCAATGATAATGATGATTTTCTTATTCATTAATTAATGGCCCGTCCCTAAGGTCTAAAGATATTTTATCGACTTATTATTTATATCATAGAATACGAAAGCAATTTAGATTCTTGGTCGAAAAAAAGATATCAAGGGCGGCTTGAACTTGTGAAAAAGTTGAATTAATCTGAAAACGATTAGTTAAAATTAGTAGCTAAACTGAGCAATTCACCTCGAGATATTGTCCAATTATGTCGATAAAAATAAAAGCTGTCTAATTGTTTGAGGATGGGATGTTTTTAATAAAATTATCGATAGCATTTATCATCTTTGGAGATATTTTGCTTATTCTAGGGATAGTCGTCAAAAGGATGCGCCGTGAGTATTCTTATCGCCAATACCTAAATAAGGTCGCTAAATATAAGAAGATGTTAAAGGATACCTTGAATTCTAAAGGCAAGGGGATCCTTTTGCTCAACAAAACAGAAGTCATTGCTGATAGAGGACCGATAAAGAAGGCGCTTTTAGAATGTATCGAGGAGACATCGAGTGAAAGAAGAGAAAAGAGGATATTGTGGCTATTTAGAGAGATTGGCCTTGCTGAGTTTTATTTTGCCGGAGCCTTGAGTTCAAATCATATTACTCGAGCCAGAGCTATTGATACACTAGGAGATTTTAAAATCGAGGAAACAGTGGATGTTATAGTAAAAGCGCTTCGCGAACGCTCGGATATCGTGGCAGCCTCTTCTGCTAGAGCTTTAGGAAACATCGGAGGCGATGTAGCGATAAAAGTGCTTGTTGGATTATTGAACGATCCGCATCTGGCAAAACAATCGATGATAATCTCGTTAATAGAGAATGTCGGTAATGATGCCGTCCCATATCTTAATAAGATATTGATTAATGGCAGTAACTCTATAAAAGTCCAAGTTGTTAAGCTATTAGGCGATATTGGCGATGAGCGAGCGATTCCCCTTCTTCTCTACTTGCTTGATTCGGACAATATAGATTTAAGATCAAAAGCGACCGAGTCGCTGGGTAAACTTAAAGCCATGTCCTGTCTTGCCCATATCCAAAATCTAGCGAGTGACGATGCTTGGCCGGTAAGAGCGATGGCTGCCAAGGCACTCGGATATTTCGGGCATCCTAGCTCAATAAAATTTCTTAAAGAACTTATTAGGGACGAAGAGTGGGGGGTTAGGAAAAATTCAGGGCGCTCTTTATCCGAATTAGGCATTGAAGGCGAATATGCGTTGATCGAGATGCTAAAGTCGGTTGATAAGTTTGCCAGAGAAATGTCGGCGGCGGAGCTGGAATCCAATGGCGCTATTACAAAATTTTCACTACTTGCATTCTCAGACGATAGAAAAGAAGCAGAAAATGCCCAGACTATATTATTCGATTTTGATAACGTGATTTCAAAGACTTCAATGGCTACTCGATTTGATTCAATAGGTCAAAAAGATCGAAATAAAGAAAAAGAGACGACTGGGCCCTTATTCCAAAAGGTGGGATAGAGTGAATTTTGAGTCATATTTCAAAATGGTCGAAATCGTAATCATTGCCTATTTCTTCTTAGTCAATCTATCTTACGTAATCCTTTTTATAATAGGCTTAAATTCTATAATTAAATATTTTAGAAGAAAACCATTTTCCGGAGCTGAGATAATTTCAAGATCTAAAAGTACACTTCCTATTTCGATCTTAGTTCCAGCATGCAATGAAGAACAGACAATAATAGATAATGTGAAGGCGCTTTTAAAATTAAATTATCCGAAGTTTGAGATCATCGTAATAAATGATGGCTCTACGGATGGAACCTTTAATCTCTTAAGAGACGAATTTAATCTGATCAGATCGAACGCAGTCTTTCAGCAAACGCTTAAGACGGAGCCGGTACACAGTACCTATTCATCAATGGATGTTTCAAATCTCTTTGTGATCAACAAGAAGAGCTGTGGTAATAAAGCAGATGCCTTGAATGCCGGTCTCAATTTCTCTAAGTTTCAATTGTACTGCGCTATCGATGCAGATACGATTATTGAAAATAATGCGTTAGTTAGAATGGTAAAGCCGCTCTTAGACTCCACCGAGGTGGTCGCTGTTGGCGGCATTGTAAGAGTAGCTAATGGAAGCGAGATCACTGAGGGAGAGATAAAAAAGGTTAGAACACCTCGAAGTTTGATTGCTAATTTTCAGATTATCGAGTATTTGAGAGCTTTTTTAACGGGTCGCAGCGGTTGGTCTGCCATGAACTCCCTTCTTATTATCTCCGGTGCATTTGGCCTTTTTAGAAAAGCAGCTGTCATGGAAGTCGGTGGTTATAGGGTAGATACGATAGGCGAGGACGCCGAACTTGTAGTAAGGATGCACCGAATATTTAGAGAGAAAAAGAGGAAATATCAGATAAAATTTGTCGCCGATCCCATATGTTGGACGGAGGCACCGGAGAATCTTAAGATGCTTTTTCGTCAGAGAGAGAGATGGCATAAGGGGTTATTTGAAACTATTAGAATGAACAGGAAAATGATATTTAATCCTAAATACGGACGAATAGGGATGCTTGCTCTTCCCTATTTTCTAATTTTTGAGCTTCTTGGACCGATCTTTGAAATCGGAGGGTTCCTTCTTTTTCTCGTCGCCTTTCTTACCGGCTTCTATACGGCACCCCTACTACTCTTGTTTATTGTAGCTTCCATTTTGTTTGGCACCCTGCTTTCGATTGGAGCGCTTTTTATAGAAGAATATGATTTTAATCGTTATGAGAAATGGACAGATGTCGGAAAACTCATTTTTTTTGCATTTGTTGAGAATTTTGGCTTCAGGCAACTTCTGGCATTTATAAGATTGAGGGCGCTATTATTTATAAAAATTAGTTCATGGGAGCTAATACCGAGAAAAGGTTTTGCTAAGCAAAAAATAGTACCTGATGCGAAATAAAATTACTTCTAAAAAGTTTCTGTATTCTGGCTGTCTAAAAAAGGCATATTAGTAAATTGATATTGAAAGTAGATTCGAGATTTAAAAGCTCTTTTCTACTTTCTAGAAATGGAAAAATGGATCTTCCCTTTGGAAAAAGTGACTTCGCTTGGTCGAATATCACCATTGCTATTTAGCTGTTCATTAATGGAAGAGTTTATAAGATCTACTCCGCGGTTTCGAATAAAGGCAGGTACGGGAAGGCTGCCAACCCTAAAATCTTCAATTGAAAAATTAGCGTTATTTGAGACTATCTCTCCGCCACCTTTTAAATAAACTGGAAGTGAGATGTTGCCGATATCCATCATCCCTGAAGCTTCCAAAGAGCCATCTTCGTTAATTCTTACTAGAATATCATTAAAGGGCATAGAAGAATCCGTCTCATTGATAAGAGCGCTTACTTCTGCCTCGCTAAACGTCACATTGTAATTTAGATTTCCCAGATCATCGATTCCGATGTTAGGTATAATACTGCCAAGATTATCAAGAGAGGGCTCTATCTTCGACTGTGCATCTACGTAATCATCATTTGAATATTTGACATCAAGATCTCTAGGTCTGTTAGTACCAGGGAGAATACCGATAAGACCCAAGAAAATAATTATGACGCCAGCTACTCCCAGAAGTATATATGGCCATTTTTTTCGTTTTCCTTTTGATTTCTCCTGAGGAACCAAGTCTATTTGCGCTCCTTTATTTTTTTGAGGTTTTTTTTGCTACTTCTATTGATCTCTTAGCCCAAACAGATAATTTATCAGAATCTTCTAATATATCGGCAGGTACCTCGTAATAGGGCATCGGTTTATAGCGTTTGCTTTTTGCCTCTTCAAAAAAACTGACATTTGTTTCGTCTGCCTTGAAATAGAGACTTGGTTCTTTGGAGACAAGAGCAAACATTAATCCGCCCTCAAACACACCATACCCTCCGAACATTGCACGGGTAGTAATGTCTCCGGCTGGGCTTAGAAGCTCCATAACCCAGTCGATATATTCTTTATCTACAGCCACATTATTCCTTAAACAATTTGTCAGCGTCTGTCGCTATAGTAGGCTTGCGCCTTATCTTCTTGGCCGCGTTTCTTTTTCGACGCCTTATTTACGCCTACAATAACGAGCGAGATGATCAAACCGATGGCAATACCGGTCACGATTTCCATAAAAATGCACTTCCGTTCAATCAATTAATCACGAAACAATGATCACCTGTGATTATACTCTTGGAAAGTTTTTGTGTCACATGAAGTCAAATTTTTATTAAAAGTGAGAAAAAAGCCAGCTAGCATGCTAGCTCATTTACAAAAATTTTTATTTTATACTTTTACGATCGGTGACGCATGCTCATTGAAGGGATTTGTCCTGATGTAGAGAGAGAAGAGGTAAGGATGGTTACTTTTCACATGTTTCATATAATCCAACCAACGATGGACGAGAAGGCCGTAGACTCTATTTATATCACCCTCAAGATGGATTAGATCAGTCTCGGGAAGATCGCTAAATTCAGCTCTTGCCTTAAATTCTTCCGTCATATGAAAAGTGGCAAAGAGGAGCTCTGTAAAGTTTTCATGTTCAAAAATATTGGGGTTTTCTAGCAAACGCAGCATAAAATCCTTATTTTCCAAAAGGAGGCCTCTTAGATAATCCAGATCCATCATGTCTATATTTATCTTGTACTCCAATTCTTTTAAAGTCTTAGTAAAAGAGTTAAATTCTTTGTCAGTGCAATTTCCACCGACACAAAGTTGCTCTTGGACTCTATCCAGATTTGGATCTTGATCGGAAAGATATGTAAGGAGTGTTTTTCCCACTTCGCTATAGAAGGAGCCGATAACCATATTCATTTTACTTAGCCGGGATTTTTTCTCTCTACTTTCTAACAATTGATGAATTATCAGGGTAACCAGTAGTACTTCAAGAGGCAAGAAGGCGATATCGTGGGCTCCAAAGACAAGAATATGATGAAGATCGTCAAAAATAAGAAAATGAATGTAAAAGAGTACAAGTGAGATAATAAGTAAGATAAGTCCGAAGTTAATTAACCATCTGTTTTCTTTCATCTTTTAGCCCTAACCATTTAAATTAGAAACCTATCTTACATTTGATCAATATTGCTTTCAAGTGATCGTTAGTAGGGATAGCAAGCGTTTGTTTTTTATAGGTTTAATTGAATTTTAATCTTATTTATACAAGCTATGAAAATAGTCCATTTTTTTTGGATGGTACTGTTTCGTCGCT
>JAUVQW010000159.1 GCA_030597945.1 Actinomycetes bacterium | reverse complement strand
ATTACTGTCGATTCTTTAAGATTTTCCAGACCTTGATTGATTTTCGGACTTGACCCGACTATCTTTATTACCCTTTTTCGGATAGAAGGAAACAGCGAAAGACCTATTCCAATACCAAGGTATAGATAGATACGATTACTCCTTGATCTTGACATCACTTGCCCCTTCGACTGACTATATTTCCCAGCACCGCTCTGGCACCGCTAACAACCCCGGCCAGACCCATTGCCGGCGTTGATACCACTTTCTTAGCCACACCTTTGGCGATATCTGTTGAATTCTGGACCTTGTCACTTACTTCCTTAAATGAAGTCACGATACCATCTACTCTTTCTAATTCAGTATTGACTTCTTCTAGGGTGATCTGGGCTTTTATGATAAGGGGGATAAGCTCTGAGTTTACACTTTTCGCGAGGTCATCTACGCTTAATAAAGTCTTCCTCATTTGATTTAGAACTACAATCACAAACGCGATCATCGCTATAATCGAGATGGAAAGGACTATCTGCAAAACAGTGTTCAAGCTCATAAAAACCTCCAAGAAAGGGACCGGGTTTTTAACCAATCGACATTAATTTTATCACACGCCGGATAGTAAATATATCGGTCGCATAACCGAAAGATCAAGCTCTATTAATCGATTTGTTCCTCTTCATGATCTTCCTCTTCATGACTCGGCTTATTCGCTCTGGGCTCCATGCCGTTCTTTACCAAATAATCATCGACCGCCAGATGAAGGGCGTCGGCCGCTAAATTAGAACAATGCATTTTTTGAGGAGGAAGACCGTCTAAGGCCTCGGCGATGGCAGCGTTTGATATCTCCAAAGCTTCGTCGATTGACTTTCCTTTTACGATCTCCGTTATAATACTGCTAGTAGCCACTGCTGCTCCGCAACCAAATGTCTTAAATTTTGCTTCCAATATTTGATCTTTTTCTACCTTAATGGTCAATTTCATCACATCACCGCAGACAGGATTTCCAACTTGACCAACTCCGTCCGCATCTTCTATCTCACCAACATTTCGCGGATTAGAAAAATGATCCATCACCTTTTCACTATACAAATCAATTACCTCCACTTCAGGTCTTTACTAGACCAAAAAATCAAATCTCCTAAAAAATATAGGCCATCTAGGACTCTGCTGAGAAATGCTGGTCCGGATGTTCATGTGCTATATTATGATCTTCAGTCTCGTCTAAATATTCTTCCTCTTTTTCAGCATTAAAAGGGGACATCTGACGCAACCGATCAACGACACCTGGAAGGACCTCCAGAAACTCATCGACCTCTTCCTCGGTCGAACTCCTACCAAGCGTAACCCGCAGTGACCCGTGGGCTTCGACAGCTGACATACCGATACCTAGAAGCACATGGGAAGGCTCTAGACTTTTTGACGAACAAGCGCTGCCGCTGGACGTCGCTATTCCAGCCATGTCGAGATGAAGAACGAGCGATTCCCCTTCAATGTATTTAAATGAAAAACAAGCATTGCCCGGAAGCCTCTTCTTGGTATCTCCAATATAAGAAACGTCAGGAATATTATCCAAGACACCCTTAACAACACGGTCCCTTAATCGACTAAGATGCTCTTTTTTAAAATCTATTTCTTTATTGGCGATTTCAAGTGCCCTTGATAGTCCGATGATTCCGGCTACATTCTCAGTACCGCTTCGCCTGCCTCTTTCCTGGCTACCTCCATGAATAAGAGTATTTAAACTCATTCCCTTTCTGACATAGAGTGCGCCGACACCTTTTGGACCATGAAATTTGTGAGCGGACATCGATAAGAGATCGATGCCTAACTCATCTACATCGACCTTTATATTCCCCACCGCTTGGACTGCATCTGTATGAAAAGTTATCTTATGATCTCTAGCTATTTTGGAAATTTCTTTTATCGGCTGGATAGTACCGATAACATTATTTGCCATCATCACCGTAATAAGAATCGTTTTATCAGTAATCGCTTCTTCAATAGCATCTGAATCTAATACTCCGGTTTTATCAGGATAAACGTAGGTGACCTCGGCGCCTTCTTTTTTCTCCAAATATTTACAGGGCTCGATGACGGCCGGATGCTCCAAGCCAAAACAGATGATATGATTACCCTTCTTAAGCTTTGCCCTGTACGCCCCTTTAATAGCGTAGTTATCGGCTTCAGTTCCACTACCGGAAAAGACGATCTCCTTTGGATCCGCACCGATGGCATCCGCCACCTTAGCCCTCGCTTCATCGACCTTTATTTTTACCGATTGTCCCGTTTGGTAAAGACTAGAGGGATTACCCCACTCATCAATATAATACCGGTTCATCTCTTCGGCTACTTCCGGTAGAACAGGTGTAGTCGCGCTATGATCAAAGTAGATCTTATTCTTCATGGACCCCCACTTTCAATAATTCATCAAGATATATATTATCCAGAGTCTTGGTAATACTTTCTTCTATCTTTTTTAGAACCGTCCTCGTAGAACAATCGGGCATCTTCGAACAATCAGATTCACACCGAGCCGGAGATAAAGACCCTTCCAGGATCTCGACAACAGTCCCAACGCTTGTCTCGTTGGGAGATTTTGATAGCATATAGCCGCCGTTTACCCCCCGCTGGCTTTCTACGATCCCACCGCGTCTTAGCTCGGCCATGATCTGTTCTAAAAAAGCCCCCGGTATACCTTCGCCGGTCGCTATCTCCTTTATTGAAGAGGGGCCGTCATCGTAGTGGCGAGCAAGTGAGATCATCGCCCTGATACCATATTCTGTCCGTTGTGAAACTTTCATTTAATACCTTACTAATTTAGTCGGATTTAAAATATACATTGGTGGATAAAGGGTGTCAATAGGTCTTTTGTGGGCAAGGGGTAATGCGAAGCGTAAAAGATTAGAAATGTTCGTCTTACGAGAAGATAAACGGAAAACGGGTTACGGATAATAGAAAATTATGGCCGTAACTAACAGGGAGATATGTATCTGCAGACCTGCGTGTCTGCCAT
>JAUVQW010000096.1 GCA_030597945.1 Actinomycetes bacterium | reverse complement strand
TCTGCAGTTGCAGAAAAGCCGGAAGTAAAGGAAGTAAAGGAAGTAAAGGAAGTAAAGAAGGAGGAGGGAAAAGCTAAAAAAAGTGACTCCTCTGATGAGATGTTAAGAAGAAAGGGTATTCTCGACATCTTAGCCGATGGTTACGGTTTCTTGCGGTCACAAGGCTATCTTCCGGGCGATAAGGATATCTATGTTTCTCTCTCTCAGATCCGACGTTTTGATCTAAGAAGAGGAGATGAGGTCGAGGGACAGGTCAGGCCGCCAAAAGATAATGAGAAATATAATGCCCTTCTCAGGATAGAGAGCGTAAATGGCGCTGATCCTGAAAAAGCCAGGCAAAGAGAACAATTTGAAAGACTTACCCCGATTTACCCGGAACAACGTTTTCGATTAGAGGTCTCAAAAGACAACCTTGCTCCGCGGATCATCGATATTGTGGCGCCTATCGGAAAAGGCCAAAGAGGTCTTATCGTCTCGCCTCCGAAAGCAGGCAAGACAACGATTCTTAAGCAATTTGCCAACAGTATAACTGCTAACGATCCAGATACGATGTTAATGGTCCTCTTAGTCGATGAGAGACCCGAAGAGGTTACCGACATGGAACGATCGGTCAGGGGTGAAGTCATAAGTTCTACCTTTGATCAGCCATCTGATAACCATGTGCAGGTTGCCGAACTTGTTATTGAAAGAGCGAAACGCCTAGTGGAACATGGTAAAGATGTAGTCATCCTCCTTGATAGCGTCACTCGGTTGGCGAGAGCTTACAACCTTACGGCCCCCGCTAGCGGGCGAATTCTTTCCGGTGGAGTAGATTCGACAGCGTTATTTCCGCCCAAAAGATTTTTTGGAGCAGCGAGAAAAATTGAACATGGCGGCAGTCTTACCATTCTTGCAACGGCGCTGGTGGATACTGGCAGCAGGATGGATGAAGTCATATTCGAGGAGTTTAAGGGAACGGGTAATATGGAGCTTCACCTTGACAGACGTCTTGCAGATAAGCGGATATTCCCAGCAATAGATATAGATAAATCCGGCACAAGAAAAGAAGAGTTGCTTTTGCTAAACGATGAGGCACAGCAGATATGGAAGCTTAGAAGGGTCCTTCATGCGTTAGATTCAAGCGCCGCAATCGAATTACTAATCGATAAGATCAAGGAAACTAATTCAAATAGGGAATTTTTAGCGCAGATCAGCAAGTCATCGATGTAATCAATTTAGGCACCATCTCTTTTATGTTAGTGGTGCGTGTGTTAATATCGGAAGGCGAAAAATCACGCTTTCTCAATATGTTTTCGATATTTCGGCCATAATGACAGATGTTATCTACGGAGGAGAAGATGAAGAGCGAGATCCATCCAGAATATATGGAAACCAAAGTGACTTGTTCATGTGGCGAATCGTTTACCACTCGGGCAACAGTTCCCGAACTTAAGGTGGAGATATGCTCGAATTGTCACCCTTTCTATACAGGAAAGCAAAAACTGGTTGACTCCGGTGGCCGAGTCGAACGCTTTCAGCGTAAATATGGAAAGAAAACAAGCGAGGCTGTAAAAGAGAGAAAAGACGAAAGCAGTAAAGAAACCGTCAGCCGCCGGTCTTCAGAAAAATCTAAAGAATAGAAAACAAGCAAAAAATAGAATTTAAACATGCAAGTAACACTTCTTACGCATACTCCAGAGCCGGAAAGAGTCATCGCCGCAGCCGCGAGACTCTGTTATTCGCCGTCGAGTGCCGCAGAACTAAAAGAAAGATTGACCGAGAAGGAAGTAGCAGACCTTCTAAAGATCATTCTTAAGTCTGGACATTTGAGTACTTGTGAACACCCATCATTTACCTTTGGCATCGACGGTATTTCACGTACTTGCTCCCATCAACTTGTCCGCCACAGATTGGCATCGTATAGTCAACAATCTCAAAGGTATGTGCGCTACAGCGAACCCGAGATGATCATTCCCCCATCAATTAGCGATGATGAAGAATTAACAGCACTCTTTCAAGAAAAAGCGTTGGAAGCATTTGAGCATTACCAGGAATTAATGGATGCTGGCGTGGAACCGGAAGACGCTAGGTATCTATTGCCTCAAGCGGTCGCAACCAAGATCGTCGTTACCATGAACGCGCGCGAACTTCTTCACTTTTTTTCTTTAAGGACTTGTGAGCGAGCACAGTGGGAGATCCGGGGTTTGGCGGAGGAGATGTTAAGATTGATATTGCCTTTGGCTCCGCTTATTTTTAAAAAAAGTGGGCCGGCTTGTATTAGGGGCAAGTGTCCCGAGGGGAAATTTTACTGCGGTCATCCTCGTAAAATGGATAAAGACGGTCTTCTTGTAATACCTGAGGATCAGTGGGTTTACAGATCAAAAGACTCAATAGACTGAGCATATTTAATCTAGTCTGTCTCTTCTTTCTCTATTATCAGCTAGTAATGTAGTGCATATCTTGGTATATTTTTGCTTATGCAGAATTCAAAAATTCGAACGCACATTGGTGGTCAAGCTGTTTTAGAGGGTGTCATGATGCGGGGCAAAGAGAACTATGTTGTCGCTGTCAGAAAACCTAATAAAGAGATAGTAATCGAAGAAAGGGCTGTCCCCTCCTGGTCAAGAAGATACCCGATTTTAAAATGGCCTCTTTTTAGAGGGGTCATCGCAATGGCGGAATCGGTAGCCTTGGCAGTTAGAGCGATAAGTTTTTCCGCTAAAGAATCCGTCGATGAAGAGGTGGAGATCACTTCAAAAGAGATGGGTATTTCTATGGTCCTAGGATTTTCCTTGGCGATCTCACTTTTTTTTATCTTTCCCGTCTGGCTTACAAGAACTGTTACAGCGGGTATATCCAATTCATCCGGGGTATCTTCGTGGGGAGAGACCGTGGGATTAAATTTGATAGAGGGCGGGATCAGGTTGGCGGTATTCTTTGCTTACCTATTCTTGGTGTCAAGATTAAAAGATATTCAACGCGTTTTTGAATATCATGGCGCTGAACATAAGACGATCCATGCTTATGAGCACGGAGTCGAACTTGAACCGTCGAAAGTTTCTACTTTTAGCACTAAGCACTTACGTTGCGGGACCAGTTTCCTGTTGATCGTTATGATCGTAAGTATAATTGTCTTCATTTTCTTAGGTCGGCCGCCATCTATATTTACAAGGATTGGACTTAGGCTTCTTGTCCTCCCACTTGTAGCGGGAATTTCTTATGAGATCATAAAATACGCAGGACGCCATGAAGATTCTAAGTTGATCGGCATTATTATGGGCCCCGGTCTTTTCTTACAAAGATTAACGACGAGAGAGCCGTCGACAGATCAGATAGAGGTGGCTATCTGTTCGCTTAAGAAAGTGCTCTTATTGGAAGAAAATAAAAGCGGTGAGTTAGTTGAAAGCAAAGTTTGATGATGTCCTGTCACGTTTTGAAGATCTAAATGAAAAATTAAGTGATCCAAAGATCATAAATAATCAAGAAAAATATCGGGAATTGGCAAAGGCCCATGCTGATATCTCTCCTCTAGCAAATAAAGTTAAAAAATTTCTCGAGATGGATCGGAGCATCGTCGATGCCAAGGAGATGCTAAAAGCGGAAGACGATGGTGATATGACTGATTATCTTCGAGATGAAATAAAAAAACTGAAGTCTTCCAGGACTAAATTAGAAGAAGAGGTAAAGGTGATGATGCTTCCAAGAGATCCCAATGATGAAAAGGATATCATCATGGAGATCAGGGCTGGAGCAGGAGGTAGGGAAGCAAGTATTTTTGCAGGCGACCTTTATAGATTGTACGCAAAATATGCCGAGGGGCAGAAGTGGAAGACTGATGTTATGAGCTCCAGCCCGTCCGAGGTCGGCGGCTTTAAGGAGATCATCGTGGAGATCAAGGGAAAGGGCGCATACAGTAAATTAAAATTTGAATCTGGCGTTCATAGAGTCCAGCGTATTCCAGTTACAGAGTCCGGCGGGCGGATACATACTTCGACAGCGACTGTGGCAGTTCTACCTGGGGTAGAGGATATCGAGGTGGAACTCAATCAAAACGACTTGAGAGTCGATATTTTTCGTTCGAGTGGTCCGGGAGGCCAGTCTGTCAATACCACTGATTCTGCCGTAAGAATAACTCATGAGCCAACGGGTATAGTTGTAAGTTGTCAGGATGAAAAATCTCAATTACAAAATAAAGAGAAAGCTCTACGTATCCTTAGGGCAAGATTATATACGCAGCTTCAAGATGAACAACAAAGTGAAGTGGCCTCTGCTAGACGACTCCAGATAGGTACCGGTGATCGAAGCGAAAGGATCAGGACTTATAACTATCCTCAGGGCCGAGTTACTGATCACCGCATCGGTCTTACTCTTTACAATCTCGATGCGATCATGCAAGGGGACATAAATGAGATTGTCGAGAATCTTATCACTGCCGACAAAGCGGAAAAACTAAAAGAAGTCGTTTAGTTTTTTTGCGTCCACTCTTACTCCCCGGGGTCATACTTTGGTAAATGACATAAATTCAAATTGGACTATTGAGAAAACATTGGTGGCGGCTGATTCGTTTCTTAAAAAACACGGATCACTGGCTTCGCGTCTTGAAGCAGAACGATTAATGGCAAACACTTTAGAGTTGGAGAGAATCGATTTATATATTCAGTATGATCGGCCGCTTTTAGAGAAAGAAAGAGAAGCTTACCGAGAGATGATAAAAGCGCGCGCTAGAGGTTTGCCGCTTCAATATATAATCGGCGAGCAAGGTTTTAGGAAAATCACATTAAAAGTATCTCGTGATGTTCTTATTCCAAGACCGGAAACGGAGCTTTTAGTTGAATACGTTATCGAAAAGCTAAATAGTTCTATCGATAAAAAAAGAGATGATGGCAGCAAGACACCGGTTATACTGGATATTGGGACCGGAAGTGGCGCAATTAGCATCTCGCTCGCCTATGAAATCGATAATATTGAGATATGGGCG
>JAUVQW010000135.1 GCA_030597945.1 Actinomycetes bacterium | reverse complement strand
CATCGGTATTCATCAGCGGGACTTCGAACGTGTCTTTGGACAATTCCAACAACTCGATGGCTCAGAGTCCAGAAAGCACGAAGGTACAGGTCTTGGGCTTGCGCTTACTAAGAGGCTTGTCGAACTTCATGGCGGGTCGATATGGGTCGACAGCAATTTTGGAGAGGGATCTTCTTTTACTTTTAGGATACCTGTCGCCCCCGAGCTTCCAAGCATAGCCACCCTAGCGCCCGAAGTGAAAAAAGAAGAAACCACTGATACTACGAAGAATATAGAGAAACGCGAGGAAAAACCGACAATACTCGTAATTGAGGATGATCCGAGAGCCAGTGAAATCCTCGCCGTTTATCTCGATGAAGGCGGTTATAATGTAGTCCAAGCTTTTGATGGTCAAGAGGCTCTAGAGAAGGCAGCTAAGCTACGGCCCTTCGCTGTGACGCTGGATATCATGCTACCAAAAAAAGATGGCTGGTCTGTATTGAAAGATCTAAAAAATGATCCTGAGACCATGGATATCCCCGTAATTATCATCTCGATGATCGATGATCGAGAACTGGGTTTTAGTCTGGGTGCCGTCGATCACTTGACCAAACCGATCAACAAGCAACAACTACTTTCCACCCTTAAAAGACATGGAAAGAAACCTGGCCAATTTCGCCCCTTTGTGACTATGGTCGTCGACGACAACGAGGAGAGTGTAGAGCTTGTTTCCAGCATCCTTGAACACGAAGGTATCGGCGTGATCAAAGCATCCAATGGCAGTGAGGCAATAGAACTTGCCTCGATAAACTTGCCCGACCTTATTATCCTTGATCTCATGATGCCTAAAGTAAACGGTTTTGATGTAATAAAAGAACTAAGGAAGCACCCGGAAGCCAAGAACATCCCTATCATCGTTCTTACCTCTAAAGACTTGAGTGAGAAAGATAAGCGTAAACTGCATGGAAGAATCGAGATGATCATGAAAAAAGCGACCTTCGATAGAAAAGATCTTCTAAACGAGATATTTAAGCTGGAAAAGCTTGACCCGGATAAGGCGCTTCTGATTGACAGAGCTACCGGGGTCTATAATTATCGCTACTTTAAAAAAAGGTTTAATGAAGAATCAGCGAGGGCTATGAGATACAAAAGATCATTCTCTCTTGTTCTTATTGATATCGATAACTTAGGAGATAATGTAGATAAAAATAAAGTCTTAAAAAGAATTGCCGACGTCATTGAAGAAAATATTAGGTATGTTGATCCGATCGCTCGATATGGTGAAAACCAGTTTATTCTGATCTTACCGGAAACGACGAAGAATGGAGCTTACGTTGTCGGTAAAAAGATAGGTACACTAATAAAACAAGGAACAAAATCCGATAATATTATAGATAAAAACACATCGTTCACGATAGGTGTTGCTACCTACTTTGAAGATGGTGTAGAAACGGATGATCTATTAAATAAATTAAGTTCAACCATTAAAGATAACAAGCTAACAGGCAGCAATAAACTTTTGACCAGCTAAGGAGTGAAGATGAGCAAGATCTTAGTCGTTGAAGACAATCCGGTAAATATGGAACTCGTTCGAGACCTTTTAGAGGTCAATGCTTACGAGGTCCTTGAAGCTACTAATGGATATGCAGCCATAGAGATAGCTTCGAGAGAAAAGCCGAATCTCATCCTTATGGATATCCAACTTCCCGGAATCGATGGCCTTGAAGCGGCTCAGATAATCAGTAGTGACCCCGAACTCGAGCATATTCCCATCGTCGCTTTGACTGCTTTTGCTATGAAGACTGACGAAAACAATGCCAAAGCCTCCGGTTGTGTCGGTTTTATAACCAAACCGATCGATACCAGAGAATTCCCTCAAATTATCAAAGGATACATTTCCGATGGCGATAGATCCTGAAAATCTCTTTAACAATAAAGCCAAGATTTTAGTTGTAGACGATAACCAACAAAACGTTGATCTTCTCGAAGCTTACCTGCTATCGGTCGGCTATGATGTAATAGCGGCTATGAACGGCATGGATGCCTTACAGCTCGTAACCACTCACGATATTGATCTTATCATCCTCGACATCATGATGCCCGGGATGGACGGTTATGAAGTCTGCACTCGTCTAAAGGATGACGAAAATACCAGGCTTATCCCCGTTATAATGCTGACCGCCCTTAACGCTTTAGACGATAAGATAAAGGGTATCGAATGCGGTGCCGACGATTTCCTTAATAAACCGGTCAATAGGGTCGAGCTACTGGCACGGGTCCGATCCCTCGTCAACAGTAAAAAGTTAAATGAAAGCCTTATAAGCGCGAGAAATGTGATCTTTACCTTATCCCTCGCAGTCGAAGCCCATGTTCCCTTCGCAAGAGGGCATTCAGAGAGAGTTTCAATTTACTGCGAGAAACTCGCCACGAAACTAGGCTATGATAAAAAGTTTTCCGAGTCTCTTAAAGAAGCCGCTATACTTCATGACCTTGGAAAAATCGGAATAGCAAGAACGATCCTTCACAAACCGGAGACATTAACAGACGACGAGTTCAAAGAGATAAAGAAACATCCGGCGATCGGAGAGAAGATCTGCGAGCCTCTAAAGTTCGCTGACATAAAATTGCCGGCTATCAGGCATCATCATGAACACTACGACGGCTCCGGATACCCGGATGGTCTAAAAGGGAGCGATATCCCGATAAGCGCAAGGATGATGTCCATTACCGATGCCTTTGATGCGATGATCTCTGATCGGCCATACAGAAAGGCGATGTCCGTGGATGACGCAATAAATGTACTTGAGAAAGAAGCAGGAACCCAGTGGGATATAGATCTGGTCAAGATATTTATAGAGATAGTAAAGAATGATTTCGCAATCAAATAAGAAATTCGTATGAAATATAAAAGCCCGCAAAACTCTGCGGGCTTTTTAATGTCCAAAATTAGTATTACGTAACTATGGTAACACTAACCGCTTGGCTCTTGCCGTTCTCGCCTTCTGAGATCTCGAACTCTACTGCATCTCCCTCGTTCAAGGATTTAAATCCCTCAGATTCAATAGCAGAATAGTGAACAAAAATGTCTTCACCAGATTCTTGCTCAATAAATCCATAGCCTTTCCCAGCGTTGAACCACTTTACTTTACCTTGTGGCAATTTCCTAACCTCCTACTTAAATAACCTTCAACAGCTGACCTTAATTGGTGCTCGCACCATGGAATACCATACTATTGTTAGTTTTAAAAGTCAACTATTAATACAGCTTTACGACGGCCCTCTTTTTTTAAGAGTTTTGCCTTGCTATAGGCCGATAACTTTCTTAAGATTAGAACTGCCCTATTTATTGATCAATCGCTTAATAATCGGATTGGAGAGAAATTCATTGGCTGACATCAAGCCCTTTAAGGGACTTTTTTACAATCAAGAAAAGGTAGATATTAGAAAAGTCATATCGCCCCCTTATGATGTGATCGACGAGGCAGAACAAGCCAGCTATTACGAGCTCGACTCTTATAACATCATACGCCTGATCTTAGGAAAGGATCAGCCGGGCGATAGCGACGTCTCAAATAAATATACGAGGGCGGCCTCAATGTTAAATAGTTGGCAAAAAGAAGGGGTCCTT
>JAUVQW010000085.1 GCA_030597945.1 Actinomycetes bacterium | reverse complement strand
GACGGATTAGCTGCAAGTTCAAGAAATAAGCATCTAAGTGACGCAGAAAGGCGCGATGCCGAAATCATTTGGAAATCATTAATGGCCGCCGGAGATGATATAAATAATGGTCAAACAGATATAAATAAAGTAAAGATTTTAATAGAGAGCATGATCAAAGACAAGGAGAATCTGAGTATTGAATATCTATCGCTTTGCAGGCCGGACGATTTGACTGAAGTGGAAACGCTAGATAAACCATTATTGGTAGCTATCGCTGTCCGGGCTGGCAATACTCGTCTTATAGATAATTTACTGGTAAGCTAGATGAAGATCTTTTTGAGGTGAGGCACATGCAACGATCGATGTTAAAAAGCAAAATTCAAAACGCAATTGTTACTGACGCTAATATCGAATACGAGGGTAGTATGACTATTGCCGAAGATATAATGGAGGCCGCTGACATTATTGAAAATGAGAAGATACAGGTGGTAAATGTTACTAATGGGTCGCGTTTAGAGACTTATGCCATTAAGGGAAGAAGGGAGTCCGGTAATATGATATTAAACGGAGCTGCCGCTAAACTGATGCATAAAGGAGATAAAGTCATAGTGCTTACATACGTATCACTATCTGAAGAAGAAGCCAGAAAGCATTTCCCCAGAATCGTTAGATTGAATGGGAAAAACAATATTACATCTTTCATAGCTTCGGATGCAGTCTGATCGGAGAAGGCTTGAAAGATAAAGAAGAGCTCATTAATGAGATCAGGGAATTAAAGAGACGCTCCAAGACTGTTATCCTCGCCCATAATTATCAAAGAGATGAAGTTCAGGAAATAGCCGATTATACCGGTGACTCACTTGGCCTATCCCGTACAGCTACGGAGATGGATACCGATACTATAATATTTTGTGGCGTATATTTCATGGCCGAGACCGCCTATATATTAAATCCTCATAAAAAGATCCTTATCCCAGAGCCTAGAGCCGGTTGTCCCTTGGCCGACATGATAACTATCGATCAATTGCTAAAGTTAAAATCGGAACATCTAAAAGTCCCCGTCGTCTGCTATGTAAATTCGACAGCCGAGATCAAAGCTGAGAGCGATATATGTTGCACATCTTCTAATGCGGTCTCGGTAGTTAATAGCTTAGATGAGGGTGAGATAATCTTTATTCCCGATAAAAATCTGGGAAGTTATGTTGAATCAAAAACCTCAAAAAAAATGATCCTTTGGCCAGGATATTGTCCAACCCATCAGGATATTACAGCTGATCAGATCCGTGCACTAAAAAAGGAGTATCCTGATGCAGTTTTTATTGCTCATCCGGAGTGTGAAACGGATGTGCTTGATTTAGCGGACGAGATAACTAGCACTTCGGGCATGTATAAGTTTGCCAAAAAGACATCTTCGAATACGATCATAATCGGTTCCGAGATTGGAATGAGATATAGATTAGAGAAAGAGAATCCGGATAAGTTAATTCTTTTTCCATCCAAGGGGACGATCTGTCCCAACATGAAGCTCACTACATTAGAGAAAGTTTACAGAAGTTTAAATGAAGAAGTTTATGAGGTTTCGATAGATGAGGGTATTAGGGCAAGGGCTGAGTCAGCGGTAAGAAAGATGATCAATATATCGTAATCTTAAATTGATGGGCGCTTGCTTTGAACACTGATGGCAGATATGTTAGATTTTAACAATGATTGAAGATCAAATAGTCATGGAAATATCCATAGGTGAGACGCTTTCAAAGGCAAGGATCAAGCGGGGTATCTCTGTGAAAGATGTCGAGAAAAATATTAAGATCAGGTCAAAATATTTAAGCGCTATTGAAAATAACGATTATGAGCAGATACCCGGCCAAGCCTATGTATTGGGATTTATAAAGTCATACGCCGGCTACTTGGGTCTTGATGCCCAAGCTCTCGTCACTCGGTATCAAAGGGAAAACGAAGATCTAATAAATCAATCTAACCCCTTTGTCATCGGCGATGAGAAGGAAGATAATAAAAAAGCGGCTAGAAAATATTTATTATTTATTTTTTTAATTATGATAGTGGCGCTCACTATATTTATTTTTAGAAACAATCTGTTTTCGTAACCTAATCGCTTAACGATAAACAATCTAAACAAGGAGTACGAATGGGAAAGGATAGTTCGTTTGATATCGTCTCTGAGATCGATATGCAGGAAGTCGATAACGGCATCAATCAAGCAAAAAAAGAAGTAGTAAACAGGTACGATCTAAAAAGCACAAATTCAAATATTGATCTTGATAGAGATCAAGACAAGATCATAGTAGAAACTGCAAACGATATGGCTCTTACGGCAGTCGTAGATGTCATCAAGACGAAGATGATAAAGCGGGGGATATCACCAAAAGCCCTAGATATTTCTAAAGCAGAGGACGCTTCAGGTGGCAGGGTTAGGCAGGAGATCAATCTAGTCAGAGGTATCTCGAGCGAAAAGGCTAAAGAGATAAACCAGATCATCAAGAAGTCCAAGATTAAGGTTAAAACGCAGATCGAGGGAGACAAGTTAAGGATCAGCGGTAAAAGCAGAGACCTTCTTCAGGAGACAATTGCCTTAGTAAAAGAGTCTAATATGGAAATACCTCTTCAATTCATCAATTTTAGGTAGGACGTGGAAGAAGGTCCACAAAAAAAAGCCTATCTTATTACTCTTGGTTGTCCAAAGAACTCGGCAATCTCAGAAGAGATTATTAGAAAATTAAAACGATCAGGATACGTGCTTCAAGAAGAAATTGATAGCTCCGAGTTAATACTTGTCAACACCTGCGGTTTCATTGAGTCCGCTAAAGAAGAATCAATAAATGCGATTCTTAGTCTTACAGATAAGAAAATTTCAGAAAAAAAGCTTGTTGTCTTCGGCTGTCTAGTCCAACGCTATAAAGATGATCTTACTAAAGCTATACCTGAGGTAGATATTATGATGGATTTTAATGATCTCAATGATATCGAAAAGATCCTTGGATTAAGCTACAAAGATAATGATAAATCAATATACTATCTGTCTGAGAACAGGTCTTGGGAGTATCTCCAAATATCTGATGGTTGCGATCGAAAATGCTCATTCTGCGCAATTCCAAACATAAAAGGCAGGTACAGGAGTAACGAGTTAAGCAAGGTCATCGAAGAAGCTGAATTGTTGGTCAGAGGCGGAGCGCGGGAGTTGACGCTTGTTGGCCAAGATACATCGATGTATGGATTAGATCTACACAATAAAACAGGTCTTGATGAACTCTTAAGTGATCTGGCTAAGAGAGATGACCTTCGGTGGATAAGGATAATGTATCAACAGATCGAATCTCTTTCTTCAAAAGTGATGGAGAAAATGGCTGGCAATCCAAAGATCTGTAACTATCTTGATCTGCCGCTCCAACATTCTAGTAGAAAAATCTTAAGATCTATGAACCGTTTTGGAGATGACGCTATTTTTTTAGACGCCATTGGACGTATAAGAAAAGATATCGATGACATAGCAATCAGGACCTCGGTCATAGTCGGTTATCCAGGTGAGAGTGAGAGTGATTTTCAGGGCCTTATAGCTTTCATCGAGGAGCTAGAACCTGATTATTTAGGAGTATTTGAGTATTCAAACGAAGAGGGAACCAAGGCGGCGCAGATGCGAGGCCAAAAAAGTGCTTCATTAAAGCGAACTAGAGCTAATACGATACGAGAGATCGCCGATCGTATCGGTGTCAATAAAAAAATGGATATGGTAGGAGAAGAAAAAAAAGCCATTGTTGATAGCAAGATTGAAAGTGGCCGTTATTTGGGACGACTGGAAAGCCAAGCTCCGGAGATCGACGGTGAGACCGTTATATATTCTTCTAAGAGATTGAAATCCGGAGATATGGTGAGGGTAGCGATAGAAGGCACTGAGGGCTATGATGTAAACGCCAGATTATGCAACAAAAGCGAAATGGAACAAGTTGAATTTAGCTAATAGGTTAACGATCGCACGCATACTTGTAATCCCCGTATTTATGGCTCTGATCCTATCAAACATTCCTTACGGGGACTGGTTGGCTGCCGCTCTATTTAGCGTAGCGGCAATAACTGATGGATTGGATGGTTACATTGCCAGAAGCAGAAAACAAGTGACCAACTTTGGAAGATTCCTTGATCCTGTAGCCGATAAGCTCCTAATATCGGCTGCTTTAATAAGCCTTGTCGATTTGGGCCGCTTATCTGCATGGATAGCCATGATTATAATCGGAAGGGAGATAGCAGTCCTCGGTCTTCGGATACTGGCTATGGGTGAAGGAGAGATCATTAATTCAAGCTCTACGGGTAAGGCAAAGACAGTATTTCAAGTGGTGGCTATAATAGCATGGATTTTAAGGGCGGAGATGCCAAGAGGTGAGCTCAGTACGTCTATTGTCGATTTTGTGGCCGTGATACTTATGGGTATCGCGATAATCTTAACAATAATTTCCGGTTTAGACTATTACTTCAGATCTAAAGGGATACTGGAGAAGGTGTAGACATGAAGTATAGCTTTATGGTTACAGATAAAGGTATTCGATTTTGAAATCTGGGATAATAATCATTGGCTCTGAGATCACATCAGGCAGGTCAAGGGATACTAACTCTAATTTTATCGCCCGCAGATTAACTGAGAGTGGATTGAAGTGCGTGATCATCGTTGAAGTACCTGATGATATCGAAGCCATAAGGGACGCAATAAAGGAATTGCTTAATAAAGGCATCGATATGATAGTCACAACAGGAGGGCTTGGTTCAACTCATGATGATGTTACTAGAGAAGCACTGGCAGAAGCCCTAGATACAGACCTGCTTCAAAACGAGGATTTAGTTAGTCGGTTAAAAAAGTTCATGCCACAAAATGCGGATGTCGAACTCTTTATGAGGCAGGCTTATCTCCCACAAGGAGCAAGACCGATACTTTTAGATCGAGGGACGGCGCCGGGATTAATGATCAGGGTTGATAGGAGTATAATAGTAGCTGTACCCGGAGTACCTAGCGAGATGAAAGACATGTTGGAGATCGCTATCGATTCGATCGAAAAAGAGAATGATAATCGGTCATATATCCACACGGGATCGTTAAACGTCTTTGGTCCATCCGAGCCGGAACTAGCAAAGCTTGTCGAGCAAATACTTACCGATAACGATGACATAGAATTTACCATCCTAGCCGAAATCGATAGGATCCAGATCATATTCTCCAAAATATCTGATGATCTTGAAGACGAACAAAGAATCGATTCAATAAAGGGCGAACTACTAAAGGTGCTTGCGGACAGAGTGTATAGCGAGGGAAGCGAAACAATTCAAGAAGTCGTAGCCAGACAATTCCTTGAAAGAGGTTTAACTCTATCGGTTGCAGAGTCATGTACCGGTGGAATGATTTCCAAGAGAATTACCGATGTACCTGGGAGCTCT
>JAUVQW010000090.1 GCA_030597945.1 Actinomycetes bacterium | reverse complement strand
TTATATATATAGAGCGACTTTCATCCCAAACGATCCTTACTATAATAATAATTGGCCGGGTAATATCTGGGGAAAACAGTGGGGTCCGCAAAAAATAGGGTCTCCGGCAGCGTGGGATATTACAACGGGTACGCCATCAAGTATTGTCGCGGTTATCGATACAGGAGTCGACTATACCCACCCTGAACTTATCGGAAGAGTAATAAATGGTTGGGATTTTTCGAATAACGATACTGATTCTATCGATGATAACGGCCACGGTTCGCATGTAGCCGGAATAATAGCTGCCAACGGGCATAATAATATCGGGATAGCCGGAACATCATGGAATAGTAAAATACTTGCGATTAAATCATTAAACAGCTCTGGTACGGGTTCACTTATAGATGTCGCTGATAGCATTATCTACGCAGCCGATAATGGTGCCGATATAATAAATCTTAGTCTGGCAGGGTCTTCTTATTCGCAAACACTTCAAGACGCTGTAGATTATGCTCATGGCATGGGATCGGTCATAATAGCTGCGGTTGGAAATGACGGGAGCACCCTTTTAAATTATCCAGCCGGCTTAAATAACGTTATTGGGGTAGGGGCTACAAACCAATCGGATGTCCGGGCTAATTTTTCAAATTTTAATTCTTCAGTAGATATATCAGCTCCGGGTGTAAGTATTTCGAGTCTTGGAAGCACACCTCTCGGATATACTTACGCCATAATGAGCGGTACGTCGATGGCCACGCCATTTGTGTCTGGCGTAGCTTCTCTAATAAATAGTATTCGGCCAAATTGGTCTCCTGACCAGATAGAAAGGCGCTTAACTGAGGCTTCATCTGATCTTGGAGTTACCGGAAGAGATGACTATTATGGATGGGGAAGGCTCGACGCTTATGAGGCTATTTTTGAGACTCCTGATCTATTGGAGATAGTATCCGTCGATCCGAAGGGCGCCTATAATCCTCTCTTGGGATCGGTCTTAATCGGCTATGAGTTAACAGACGCGGCTGATATCTATGTGAACATTATCAATGGTAAAGAAGAAGTAGTTAAAAGCCTCGGCCCAATATCATCAGATATAGGTTCCGGATCCATTTTGTGGGATGGAAAAGACGAGTCGCAGACGACCGTCGAACCAGGCTGGTATAGTCTAGATCTTTACGCAAGAACTCTGTCGGGAGCGGTTAATAAAAGAGTTGTTGTCAACATAGATGATGCCCAGTCTCTATTACTAGGTGCTCCCTTCGAAAATCGTTCTTCCTTCAATCCTCAAGCAGGGGAGATGGTATTTATCTCGACAACTATCTCTAAAGAGTCGCTGCTCGGAATGGTAATATATGATTCAAGCAGGGATCAAGTAAATATCTTCCCGCTTGAAAAAAGATTATTAATTGGTACTAGCTCTTTTATTTGGGATGGTAGAAATAGCTATGGCTCACTGGTATCAAGCGGTGTCTATGACTACTTCATCATTGGAATAGACCCTGGCGGAAATAGCTCAGTAGTCAATGGCAACGTCACTGTAGGACTTTAAGACGATCTACTAGGCGGCCAATTCGCCATTCTTTTCTTCACCTTCGTCGGCTGAAGAGAACCGTTTAAAAATTTTGCCATATTTATCCAATTTCTCATTTACCAGCCAATTGACAGAGTCTTTTGGATATGATCCGTCTGTTCCTGTAGCCCCCGCCTTAACGCCTGTGAGAATCTCAATACCTTCATCGATAGAGTCTATCGCCCAGATATGAAATTTTTTTGCTTCTACCGCTTCTAGGACATTTTCCTTCAGCATAAGATTGTCCTGGTTTCTTCTTGGTATTATGACTCCCTGGTCACCACTTAGGCCTCTTGTTTTGCAGACATCGAAGAAGCCCTCGATTTTTTGATTGACCCCGCCTATCGGTTGGATCTCACCTTTTTGGTTAACCGAGCCGGTAACTGCTATCGACTGCTTTATTGAAAGCTCAGATAGGCTTGAAAGAATGGCATAAAGCTCGGCAGAAGAGGCGCTGTCACCCTCTACCCCACTATACAGTTGTTCAAAAGTAACGGTTGCGGACATGGACATCGGCTTATCCAGCGCATATTTGGAACCTAAATATCCGGATAGAATAAGAACCCCTTTGTTATGAATAGGGCCTCCCAGTTTTACCTCTCGTTCAATGTTGACTACACCGTTTTTTCCAACAAAGGTACTACATGTTATCCTTGATGGCTTCCCAAAATAGTAATCACCAAGATCGTAAATGGATAGCCCGTTTATTTGGCCTGTCTGTTTCCCCTCAGTATCAATAATAATGGTACCTTCTTCGATCATCTTTTGGAGCTTGTCTTCGATAAGATTAGAACGGAATATTTTCTCATCAATGGCTTTTTTGACATGTGAGGAAGAGACTATAGTTGCCCCATCCTGCTCGGCCCAAAAACTTGACTCGCTTAAAAGGTTGTCAATTTCAAAGAAACGCGAAGATAATTTATTCTTATCGTCTGCAAGTCTTGAGCCATATTCAACCACTTTCGCCACTCCGGTTGCATCAAAGTGTAAAGTGTCGGCGTCATCCCTGCATCTAGTCGCTATATAACCGATATACTTATTCACATTGTCTTCGTTTTTCTTCATCTCCCAATTAAAATCGGCCTTAACCCGGAAGAATTTTCTAAAATCTTCATCATAAGTGTATAAAAGATTATAGATAAATGGAGAGCCGATAAGAATGATCTTAATATCAAGCGGTATCGGTTCTGGTTGTAGTGTTGCGGCGGGAACAACTCTGAATTGGTCACCAATATTTTCTATCTTTGCTTGATTGTTTTCGAGAACCCGTTTTAGTGCGTCCCAAGAAAAAATATTTGTAAGTAACTCTAACGAGTTTATGATTAAATATCCCCCGTTTGCCTTATGAAGAGACCCCGGTTTAATCATCGTAAAATCAGTGCTCATGGCCCCAAATTGGGCTTTGTATTCAAGGCGCCCGAAAATGTTATAGTAATTGGGATTTGTCTCTACTACTACGGGAGCGCCTCCGTTAGATGAGTTATCGATGAAGAGATTTACGCCATAACGGTCAAAATTTTGCTCTCCTTGTCCCGTCTCGATGCCGGGAATCATCATCTCCTTTTTTTTATCAGAATCCTTGAAAATATCAAGATTTTTCACTATATCTTTTTGAAAGCTGATCAGGTAAGCAGAGACTTTTGGCACTTTTTTATATTTCTCTAATAGGACCTCGAGGTGGTGCCCGATAGAGAATAGCGTGATCTCCCTATCCAGAGTCGCCAAGTTGTCCTTGGCGTCTTTCTCTACATCCCGCACTTCTGTTAACAGATGATTAATATCCCCCTGGAGCTCCTCAGTCTTTACTTTTATCGTCTCCCGATCTTTATCAGACAACTTATCGAAATCCTCATGTTTGATCGGATTTCCATCGATTATCGGATAAGTAAATATTCCCGCTGCAGTTATCTCAAGAGAAAAATTAAAATTTTTAGCTTTATTTCTAAGTTCTTCAATAAGACGGTCACGTTTATCTTGGAAGGCGTTGACGATTAAGTTTTTTCTCTCCTCGTACTCTTCGCTTTCGAAAGCCCTTGGGATAGCGGACTTACAGGCATTGAGTAACTCTGTAATATCTTTTTTAAACAAAACCCCAGAACCCGGAGGGAGTTCAATGGCGATCGGATCGTCTTGTTTTTCGAAATTATAGACATAGCACCAATCAGATGGGGTTTGTTTATCTTTTGCAATCTCTTTTACATGATTTTCGACTGTGGAGTGTTTTCCGGTCCCGCTTGGCCCGGCTACGTATAGGTTGTGGCCCTTAGCTTTCACTTTAAGACTGAAGGATATCGCGTGAACGGCTCTATCTTGGCCTATCGTGTCAGTTAAAGCTTCGATCGTTTCGGTGGTCTTAAAATCAAACCGACTCGGATCGATAATATTTCTTAATTCATCTGTCTTTAATTCCGGCATCTGTTCTCCTTTTTGGCCACCCACACTTACTCCGTTTTTGTGGCGATAAGTATTGTTTCCCAAAAAATGATTTATTAGGCATGGTTGATTTCCAACACTACCCGTTTGTTGACTGAAAATGGCATAGATCGTAAACTACTTTTAACAACAGAATCCGGACATCTTGATGCTGGCGAAAGATAATTACGTCAGTTGAAACAGTCGGGGGAACGTTGCTCCTAGAAACTCGTGGTTTATCTTGACTCGAGAACTCTAAGCAAAATCCTTAAATTCACTGCCCACTGCTGAACTCTTATTTTTTGCTGCCAAAAATCAAGACAGTCCATATGAGGTGTTTTGATGAAGAATTACAATGTAGAGGATAAAGGGTCTAAAGGGATCCAGATATCAAGAAATAACAGAATTGTAAAAAAAGTAACTGATTTTGTGAAAGACCTGTCTCGAAAAGAGCGAGATATGGTATTAAACGGTCTAGTTGTATCGGCACTAATAATACCACTGGCCGCAGCTCCACTGTTTTCACATGCGACTAAGTCGGTAGAGAGACTTAAAGAGAAGGATGGCGCCGTAAAGACTGCGGATCAAAAAGGGCTGACTTCGAGAGGGGAAGCAACAACTGATCAGCCGGCCGCGCCAGCTCCACCCGAGCCGGCCCCAGCTCCGGAACCACCAGCTCAGGATCCGAATCTGCCACCGGCTTTGACTCAAAAAACTGAGAATATCGATCCGGTCTTGATTCAGAGGTTCGATGCTTTTAGGACTTACATATTCCAACAGTCTGGTGTTGTTTTGGAGATAAATAGTGGATACAGAAGCACTGAGCATCAGGCTCATCTATTTAATACGCTCCCACCTGGACAGGCAAATCCGCCAGGGGTGTCGCTTCACGAGAAAGGGAAGGCTATTGATTATACGAATTATAGTCCTGCCCATAATCAACATCTACAGAAGTTTGGCTTAAAGCTTCCATTTGCGGGTAAGGAGGACTGGCACATAGAGGCTGTTTAACAAAAACTGTCAGCGTTAGAGAAGAATAATCAGTCCCCGTTAAGACTTGAACAAGTTTTAGCGGGGACATTTTAGTAGTGATTGACGACCTTAGAGGAGAGGAGCCACCTTTGGAGGTCGACATCGAATCGAAACGTATAAGACTGATTAACTTAAGAACTTAAACCCTGATGTTTTAACGAAAATCATTATCTCTCGTAAAATGATTTAATGATGTATGGTTGATTTATAGCGCTACCTGCTTA
>JAUVQW010000171.1 GCA_030597945.1 Actinomycetes bacterium | reverse complement strand
GTCAGTTCCGGGAATCGGGAAAAAGACGGCGCAAAGAGTCGTGTTAGAGTTAAAAGAGAAACTTGTAGATATAAGTACGGTCAATGAACGAGAAAGTAAAGGACCTCCCTATATGGAAGCAAGAGACGCTCTTGTCGGGTTAGGTTATTCCATGCAGGAAGCAAGCCTTGTATTGGACAATTGCAAGGACGAGCTGAGCGCCGAAGATTATATAAAGGAAGCCTTAAAAAGTTTGGGTGGTTAGATGGAAGAGGAACGCATATTGGAGCCGAAACCAACCGAAGATGACATCGATATTGATACCAATCTTCGTCCCCGGACGCTTCCTGACTTTATCGGACAAGAATCAGTCAAATCAAACCTGGCCATCTTTATTCAAGCGGCAAATAAGAGAAGCGAAGCTCTAGACCATGTTCTTATTTGTGGCCCTCCCGGTCTCGGCAAGACAACTCTGGCCACGATAATCTCAAATGAACTGGGAACCGGTATAAAAGTCACATCCGGCCCGGCGTTGGAACGAGCCGGTGATCTAGCGGCGATACTTACAAATCTTGAGCCCGATGACGTTCTTTTTATCGATGAGATCCATCGTCTAAATAGGACTGTAGAGGAGATACTGTATCCGGCAATGGAAGATTTTCAACTCGATATTGTTATCGGCAAGGGACCAAGTGCCAGGTCTCTAAGGCTTGAACTTCCCCGGTTTACTTTAGTCGGAGCTACAACCAGAGCCGGCATGATTACTTCTCCTCTTCGGGATAGGTTTGGGGTCAACGCCCATCTTGATTATTACGAGCCATCGGAACTAAGAGAGATCATTTTAAGGTCAGCAGGAATATTAAAGGTTAGTATCGAGGAAGACGGAGCAAGCGAGATATCGCTTAGATCCAGAGGGACACCGAGGATCGCTAATAGACTCTTAAAGCGAGTACGAGATTTTGCTCAAGTAAAAAAAGACGGGAAGATCGATAGAGAAATCGCCAGGGAGGCGTTATCTTTTTTCAATGTTGATGAAGAAGGTCTGGATAAATTGGATCAACGCCTTCTAAAAGTCCTAATCGATAAATTCTCTGGGGCGCCGGTTGGCTTGAATACTTTAGCGGCCGCACTTGGAGAAAACAAAGAAACGATCGAAGATGTTTATGAGCCATACTTGGTACAGTTAGGTTTTTTGCAACGTACGCCACGGGGACGAGTGGCGACAAAGAGGGCCTATGATCACCTCGGTATCGAAATGGAGCAAAAAGACGATTTTTCGACTGAACGGATGTTGTGAATATAGTTAGATGGACACTGGCTGAGGAAAGTGGTTGATTACTACGATGATCCCGTGGGTAAAATCTTGAAAACGGGAAAGGCAAAAATTGAAGCTGATAGATTTTTTTGGACAAGAGTGCCCACACTGCAAACGAATGATGCCTCAAATCGATAGATTATCAGAAGAAAAAGATATCGCGATTGAAAAAATAGAAGTATGGCATGATGATGAGAACGCCAAAAAAATGGCTGAGTATCGCAGTGAGATATTGGAGGCCTGCGGTGGAGCTTACGGAGTTCCTGCGCTTGTGGAGCCAAGCAGCCGAGAGGTGCTCTGTGGAGAAGCCGACTACCATCGTCTTCATGAGTGGTTTGATAGTATCGGTAAAGAATAAGATCCCAACAGACCATGCTATCAAATATAAATCACTGAAAATAGATTCGGAAAACAAGTAGTGGTAAGAGTTGCTATTGCTGCCTGCAATTCATATGAGCCTGTGGAGATAGAACAGGCAACGAGTGAGTTAATCCGATTGTTGGGTGGGCTAGATAATATCATCACCCCCGGGGACAAGGTCCTTCTAAAGGTCAATATGTTAAACGCCTCAGCGCCCGAGCGGGCGGTCACTACACATCCGGAAGTGCTTCGCTCAGTTATAAGGCATGTCAAGAAGGTAGGAGGTATCGTCACAGTAGGAGATAGTCCTGGAGGCCGGAATGTCGGCGAGGTTCCAAAAAAGGTTTTTAAAACCACTGGGATCGATAAGGTATGCATAGACGAGAACGTTCCCCTTCTCCTGCTAGATGATGACATAGTTAAAAAGAGGAGTCCGGGCGCTAAGTTGTATCGGTTTTTTACAGTAGGAAAGGCTGCGGTCGAGGCTGATGTGGTAATTACCATTCCCAGATTAAAGACTCATGGTTTTCAGATGTTCACCGGCGCCGTGAAGAATTTATTCGGTGTGATACCCGGCCTTAAAAAGGCGGAATTTCACGTGAAGGTACCAAACAGGGAAGATTTTGGCGGCATGCTCGTCGATCTCTATCAATTGATTTCTCCAAAGCTAGCTGTGATGGACGGGGTAATAGCGATGGAGGGCAGTGGCCCTTCCAGTGGGGATCCATATCATCTAGGTGTTCTTCTTGCCAGCGTAGATAGTGCGGCTCTTGATTTTATCGCGTCTAAGATAATAGGGCTTTATCCAAGAAAGGTCTAAACTACTAATGCGGCGATAGATAGGGGGATATTATATCCAGAAGAGATCGAAGTCGTTGGTTTCGATCTCGGTAAG